>DDEI01000034.1 GCA_002336675.1 Flavobacteriales bacterium UBA1958
GTTGGTCTTATCGATATCTGTACCAATAGGCATTTCGGCATACACGTTCAGGTAATTGGGTTCATTCTCTGGAAAGAAAAGAACTTTTGGAGGCATTACTACCATTAAAATGATAGAGAAAAACAAAAGTCCCATAGTTCCCCAGAACATCAGTGCTGAGTTCCATCCCTTAAGCGCCCAAGTCAGAAACTTCTCATAGAGGTCTTCAAGCTTAGGAAGTAAGCCTCTTTGTATAAGCTCCGTTCCTCTCTCAAAGAAAAATGCATTTAACAGAACCAGGATAGAAGAGGCCAATAGCAATGTTCCAAACCACGTGAGCACAAAACTAAATAACACTCCTAAAACTGCCAGTACCAAAGCAATCAATGAAGCCTTTCTTTTGTCGATTTTCTTCTCATCTACTTTCATAAATACAGATGTAAACACCGGGTTTATAACCAATGCTACAAACAAAGAAGAGGAAAGAACTATGATAAGTGTAATAGGGAGAAACTTCATAAACTCACCCATAATTCCAGGCCATAAAACGAGCGGAAAGAATGCCGCTAGTGTAGTCGCTGTAGACGCTATAATAGGAAGCGCTACTTCACCTACACCCTGCTTAGCCGCAGGAATAGGTTTCATGCCCTCGTCCATGAGTCGGTAGATATTCTCTACCACCACTATTCCGTTATCCACCAGCATTCCCAGCGCCATTACTAGCGAGAAGAGCACCATCACGTTTAGCGTAAAGCCTATAAAATTTAGAATAGAAAATGACAGCAGCATGCTCAGCGGAATAGCTATCCCTACGAATATGGCGTTTCTTAAACCCAAGAAGAATAGTAATACTCCCACGACTAACATCACCCCGAAAATGATGGAATTCACTAGCTCGTCCACCTGAGTTCTGGTCTGGTCAGACTGGTCGTTTGTTACACTTACATTTATGTTTTCTGGTAAGTATGACTCCTTAGCGTTGGCTACTATCACTTGAATCTGGTCAGAAGCGGTAAGAAGGTTTTCTCCAGAACGCTTGAACACATCTAGCATCACTACAGACTGACTAAATTCTCGGGCGTAACTCTCTTTGTCTTTTTCCCTGAACCTCACCTCAGCTATTTCATGAAGGTACACCACATCTTGATTTTCTCTTTTGATAATTACATTGGCAATTTCCTCGGGAGAGGTAAACCTTCCCTCTATTTTCACGGCTCTCCTAAAATCATCTTGGATGACGTCTCCACCACTAATCGTAAGATTCTCTTGTTGAATCGCTTGTGCTATATCATTAAAGGAAAGCTCTCTAGCGTTCATTTCTAGGGGATTTACCTCTATGCTGACCTCTTTGTCGGTAACGCCTCTAAGTTCCACCTTGTTTACTTCAGAAACTTTTTCTATTTCATCCTCTAACCGTTCTGCGTATTTCTCTAGCTCTTCTACAGAGTAGTTGCCAGATAAGTTTATGTTCATGACCGGAGCGAATTCCGACATGTTTGCCGCAAATATATTTGGGTCAGCTGGAAGATCTTTTGGGAAGTCAGGATCCGATTTTACCAGGTCTACCTTGTCTTTCACTTTTAGAAGCGCCTCATCTGGAGTCACACTAAAATCGAAAAGTACTTTTATGCTAGAGAATCCTTCTACAGAAGTAGAACTGATATCATCAACTCCATCTATGCCGTTTAGCTCTTTTTCCAATGGAGAAGAGATTAATTTTTCTATCTCAGTAGGGGAGTTTCCGGGGTAAGGTGTATTTATATATATCTCTGGCATCACCACCTCTGGAAACGCTTCTTTAGGCAGTCCGCTATAAGCCAGCCAGCCGGCCAAAACTATAATAGCGGTTATCACATAGACCGTAGTTCTGTTGTCTATCGCGAGATTAGACAGCCCAAAAGTCTTTACTACAGATGATTTTTTTTCTTGATTTTCCATTTTTCAGAAGAGTTTTGGAATTAATTCATCCTAATTTCTTTACCGTCTACTAGTTTTCTAGCTCCCTCGGTAACTATATTTTCCCCTCCGTTCAATCCCGAAAGAATCATGGTTTTTCCTCTGTACGTAATCCCTGGGTCAACTATCGTTTTCTTTACTAAGTGTTTAGTCCCTTCCTGCATGATGCAATAAACAAATGATTTCCCATCTATATCCTGTAATATATTGGAAGAGGGAATCACAATAGCAGAATCAGCTTTAAAGTCGTTGATCTCTACCTCAGCCATTAAGTTGGGCCTTAAAAAATCAGCTTTCTGAGCGAACCCTACCTTGATTTCAAATGTTCTGTTGGCAGAGTTTATAGTCGCTCCTATATTTTTTATATTCCCTTGTAGCGTGTCCATTCCTTCTCCAAAGGAAATGCTCACAGAAGCATTTGGTTTCACTTTAACTAAATACTTTTCACTTACATCGGCCACTGCGTGTAGTTCGTTTAAGTCTACCACGCTCACAGCGGGAGACATCGGGCTTCCCATTTCTCCTATTTTAGGGTAAATCTTGTCTACTACTCCGCTAAACGGGGCTTTCAACACAGCCATAGACTGTTGTTTCCTGAGGGTAGTAATGCTTTTTTCCAATGACTCTTTTCTGCTTTTAGCTTCTATAAACTGCATTTCAGAACCTATGTTTTGGTTCCAAAGTCGCTCTTGTCTTTCAAACATTTCAGTAGCCAGAGATAAGCTTGTTTCTACTTCTGAAATATTACTCGCTATAATGTCATTATCCAGAGCTAAAAGACTTTGTCCTGCACTTACTTGCTGTCCTTCTTTCACGTAAATGGCTTTTACGATTCCTTGCGTTTCCGGAAATAGCGTGGCGCTTTTATCGGACTCTACATTTCCCTGAACTTTAAAGTAATGGTTGAACTGTGCCCTCCCTACTAACGCAGAAGCTACTAAAGGAGCTTTCTTTAGGGTATCCAATAGACCAATTTCAGTATTGATAGCTATGAGCAGTCCATTTATGGAATCTATGCTATTCTCGAAGTTCTCTTTTTTCTCAATGAGCTTTTTTAGAGAAGTCTCTGCTGGCGGTTGACATGCCACTAGGAATAGCGCAACGCTTAATGAGAGTATAATAGGGTTTTTCATTTTATAATGGGTGTGAGGCTTAGTAATTATTCAAGGCTTTATTCAATGCGTTTGCACTGTTTAGCAAGCTTAATACTGCAGAAACATAAAAGCCCTGCGTTTCCAACAGTTGGTTTTTAGCTTGGGTGAGTTCGAAGCTGCTGCTTATTCCCTCATTATATTTAATCCGTGTTTTATCAAAAATTCGTTTCGCTAAATCCTTGGATTCTAAAGAAGTTTGGTAATTGTCTACTGCGAAAATCATCTCGTTTCTGGTAGACTTCAACTCTAGTGCCGCCCCTTCTTTCGCTTGTTTGATGAATAGGTCCGCTCTCTCAGATTCTATTTTAGCCTGCTGTACTTTACTTCTTCTCATGCCGCTAGAAAAAACAGGAACATTTAAACTTAACCCCCAAACCGTGGTGGGAAACCAGCTTTGGTTGCCCTCGAAAAAATTAAACTCATTTCTCTGAGCAGACGTTTGGTAGTTAAAAAATCCCGACAATGAGGGTTGAAAAGCAGCCTTTTTCCTTCTTACGCTTAACTCCTGAAGCATTTTATTATTTAAAGCTATTCTATAGTCGATATCATTTTCAATATTGAATTCTGCCACCTCTAGCCCTTTATTTACTGCTGTATTCACCAAACTTTCTATATCGCTAGTCAGCTTGATTTCGGAAGACTGAGAAATTCCCATTTGAAACTTTAGCACTTCATGCGCTATGGTTTTTTGGTTTCTAGCGTATTGAATTTGATTGGAAATGCTGCTCATAGATAATTCTAACTGCTCTACATCCTGCTCTTCCACGAATCCATTAGTATAGAGCGCTCTCGTATCACTTAGCGTTTTCTCTAGAATCGCTAAACTTTCTTGTAGGATTTTTACATTCTCCTCTGCCGCTAAGCACAAGTGATATGCGCCTGCTATTTGAACTTTAATTTCTTCCTCTGTTTTCTCTAGCTGAACATTGGTGAGTTCTCTAACTCCTCTTACCGCTTTTAACCCTATGAGGAATGTGCCGTCGTAGATGAGTTGACTTGCTGTTATTCCTAAGCTGGCTGTATATTCTGTTCCGAACTGCGCCTCTACGAAAGTAGCTTCTGGCTGAGGGTAATCTGTAGGAAGCACGCCAGTCTGAAGTAATGTTCCGAATACTGCTGGAGATATGAAGTCTGGAATTACCTGAACCGGAATGTCTAAGAAATTCTGAAAAGACCCAGATGCATTAATCTGAGGAAGACCTTTGGCTTTGGTTTCTTTAATTTGTTCTTCTACTTTTTTAAAGTCGAGCTGAGCAGACTGCACAGCATATGCATTTTTAACGGCATAATCCTGGGCTTGTTTTAGAGTGAGTTGTTCCTGAGCGGATAGCGAAACAACGGCTAGTGTTAGTGCTATTGACAAAAAAACCTCAATTAGATTCTTCACTTGTTCTTCGTTTAATTATGACTTACTGTACTTTTCCTTTAGATACTCTATCCCTTTTTCACTCGCTATCCCCCTGATGTGGTATCTGAAGTATTCCTTGAACTTTTCAGAGAAAGAAATTCCCTCAATAGGCAGCTCTGTTTGATCCAAAATCACATCGGTGGAGTGAATGTAGATTTTAGCTATGATGTCTGCGTTTAGGTTTTTTCTATATAGGCCTTCTTTTAACCCTTTATTGAGGTTAGCCATCACACACTGATAAATATTATCGTGTCTGCTTTCTATCATATTCCGCGAGACTTCTGGGTGGTACTTCTCTAGGTCAAACATTACCGAAGGGTGTAAATTATTTAACAACCCGGTGACGTACTTCATGATTTCCATATTCTCGTCTATGGCATTCATGTTAAGCGCTTGAATCCCAGATATGGTTTGTTCTTCAGCGTCCTTCATTAGCTGAACACCCTTGCCCACTAAATCGTTTTTATCAGAAACATACTTGTACAGGGTTTTTTTAGAAATGCCCAGTTGACGGGAGATGTCATCCATGCTTACACTCTTTATTCCGAGTCTCATAAATACTCCTATCGCGGCTAAAACTATTTCTTTCTCTTTTTCTTCCACGGCGCAAAACTAACTAAATCTCCCAAAGGAAACGAAAACGAGTGTTAAATGTTTCCTGTGAGCCGGTTATTTCATGGGTGATGAGAAGAGGCGAACTTTTTTAGACTGTCTTTTAGGCGTTTATAGCTCCAATAGAAAAGTAAAACCCCCTTAGTTATGAAGATCTTGAAGAAGCTGAATTAAAGGTGGACATACTAACAGTAGGAATAGTTTTTTTATTTATTAATAATTAAGCGACTAATGTACCCTCAAGTATCCTAAACTTTTGGTAACTGCTTACTCTATAATAATATTCTTCTCTCCTCAACTGTCACGACGATTTCCTGATGAATTCAATCATTTAATTAGATATAAATTCAATCCTAAGCCTATGTCAATTCTATTATATACAGACTGGAAATTATCCTCTGAAAGCAAAGAGATATTGAATTCTGTGGTAATACGACCAAATCTTAAGTTTACTCCAGAACTAATTACCTTATAATCATTATTGCTTAATAGGTTTGAGAATATGTCATCTTGTAAATATGTCCCATGTCCATAAGATAATCTTAAGAACTCTCTCCAGGAATAGACAACGTGTATCTCTTTAAAATAAACACCTGAAGCATTCAAATTGTTGTATGAATAATCACTTAAGACACCATAATTAAACAGCACTCCGTATATATCGCCTCGAGCCCTATCTCTTCCTGAATTCGAGTTGCTATTATAACTCGAAGTAGGGACTTTCCTATATCCTAATAAAATAGAATACAATTTATTATCTAATGATATATCCGTTAAATTAAATATATTATCTCCCTCTTCAA
>DDEI01000085.1 GCA_002336675.1 Flavobacteriales bacterium UBA1958
CTTCTCTATGGCGTCCATTTTAAATAATAAAGAGTCCAACTATTATTTTACTATTAAAAATTTAGGAGAAATTTCAGACACACTTAAGAACGAACCTATAATACCTTTAGGCATAGCTGTCATTCAAGAGAGAGGATTTATGCAAAACCCATTAGGCTCGAGTGTTTACCCTGTAGCTGAGATAGGCTCAGCAGAGCTAGAAAGCACCAATAATTTTTCTGTCCAAGATGCCCTCAATCAAATTCCTGGAGTAAAAATGGATAGCCGAGGATATAACGGAAGTAGAAGACTAAGCTTAAGAGGTACCATAGCTCGTTCTCCATTTGGAGTAAGAAATGTGCGAATGAATGTGAACGGCTTTCCCATCACATCTTCTGATGGCTCATCGGCATTAGAGTTAATAGAACCAGCAGACATTCAGTCTATGACTATCTATAAAGGACCCTCTGGGAGTTATGAAATGACAGGCACAGGTGGAGTAATCTCTACCAAGTTAAAATCTGTATATAAGCCAGTAGCAGCCAGTGCGGAACTAACGTATGGAAGTACAGCGTTTATGAGAACTCATTTCAGTGCGGGATTTGCCAAGAAAAAAATCTCAGCCAGAATAAGTGGGGTTTGCTCTAGTAATGAGGGATATAGAGCGCAAGAAGCCAACGATAAAAAACAACTCACACTTACGGCTGACTATAAAGTAAACAACAGACTAAAGTATGACATTCTAGGAATGCTTTATGAGGGTTACTGGGAGCTTCCAGGGCACATAACTTTAGATGATGTGGAAGAAGACCCTACTCAGGCAAATCCTAACAGTGTAGATTATAATGCCCATGTAGCTAGAAGAAGAGCTTATATCGGAGTTCATCAGAGGGCTGACATAAGTGAGAAGCTATGGAATGATACATGGATATTTGGGCATTTCTCTGACAAGCTAAATCCTTATGGAACATTCCCAGGGTTTCAAGGCTTAAAAGATGAAACGTCAAGAGAACTAGGAGGGAGAACCGAGTTTACCTTTATGCCTAACCTAGTCTCATATAATTTGAAGTTTAAGTTAGGAACCCAATGGCAAAACTTCTCTAATCAAATTGAGGAATTCAATAATGTGCTAGGGGAAAAAGGAACACTTAAATATGATAATTCTACAGTAGTTACTGAAGGATTAATATTCGCATCGGCTGAGTATATACTGAATGATAAACTGACTGCCAATGGTCAGTTGGGCTATAATATCTATAACCTAGATAATTCAGGAATAAACCCGAGTAATGATGCTAATTTAGATTACATGATCAAGGGAAACACGAAGGTTTTACCAAGGGTAGGAGTAAATTATAAGCTTACCTCCTCTGTAAACACGAGTCTTTCCTACGCTCAGGGAGTTGGTTGCCCTAGCATTTTTGAATGGGTAGATACAGATTCTGGATTATTCAGTAACACCCTAGACGCAGAAACTTCAGATAATTTGGAACTTTCATTTAAAGGAAGAAAAAAAATAGGGAAGGGTGAGTTTGATTGGTTAGTGTCGGGTTATTCAGCACGTGTTACCAATACCATTACTGAGAGAGAAAATGAAGAAGAAATTACGTTCTACGAAAATTCAGGAGAGAGCAGCCAGCTAGGGTTAGAAGGACAAGTGAGTTATTCAGAAAGTTTTGGTTCTAGCAATTTGAAGGTGTATGCTACATTCACCTATAATGATTACGCACTTAAGAATGATACAGGGAGTACGAAGTTAAACATAGCAGGAATTCCTGATTATGTTGCAGGTTTCGGAGCTCAGTTTAAGCGTAAGGGGCTATGTCTGGATGTAAACGGAAGGTATGTGAGCGAAATCACCACCACTTTGGGAGAAGACTATAATTCTGAAACAGATTACCTTTTACTGAATGCTAAGGCTGGTTATGCATTTAATAAAAATAAGCCATGGAGGTACACCGTGGAGTTAGGCGCTAATAATTTACTAGACCAGACCTATACGTCATTCTATCGATTAAACGCCACTGGGAAAATTTATAATCCAATGGCAGGCTTTAATATGTACGCAAGTTTAAAGGTTAATTTTAATTAATTTCCTTTAGCAGAAAAAGATCTAGGCGGAGTATTCATAGCTGAGTATGTGAATATTTAGTGCAGCAAAAGAAGTAAGTTTAGAAAGAGAATTTTTAAATTGCAGTGCAAATCTAGTTCACACAATGCCTAAAAGAGAAGAGACAAGCTGTCAAGAATGTGGAGATAAACTCAACGGAAGAAGAGATAAAAAATTCTGTGATGTAAGTTGCAGAAATGCGTTTAACAACACCTTGAATATCGAAAAAGCTGGAATCGTTCGAAGAATAAATAACTATCTAAGAAAGAATAGACTTATTCTAAAAGATCTAAAAGCGCGTTACCCTGAAAAAAGAGCGTGCAATGTGCACAGAAGTCAGCTTACAGATTCGGGCTTTAGATTTGATTTCTACACCAGTTCTTATACTACCAAGCAGGGAAATGTTTATTTCTTTAATTATGAATTCGGTTTCATGGAATTAGAAGAAGACCGCATAGTGATCGTTGAAAATATAGACGAAAAGAAGAGAGTCTAAATTATTTTCCCTTAACATAGAAAGCTGCTGCTGGCCAGTTTGATTTATCTAAGGTCAGTTTTAGACTTCCATTTCTTTTGGCTTTTATTGTATCTGTTTTCAGGACCTCAAGTAAAGGATCCCTAGGGTTATAGTATTCGATTATGTAGCTCTTCTTTTTTCCAAATAATCCAGTTCTTTCTAGTCCTTCTACTTTTATAGTTTCAGAGCCATAGTTATCGGCAGTCATAGGAGTTATTCTTGCTTTATCGGTGTAAGCATCTTTTTCATTATCGGCATTTCCTGCATTTTCATTAACTAATGGTTTTCCCAGCTCATGACCATCAGTCATAATGCAGGGGTTTTTCATAGCTCCATCAGTTAGGTATTGGTCTATGTTTTCATTTTCTGCAGTCATGTTTAACCAGAAGTGAGAAGGGTCTGTGAGGTAGCCATAGACTTCATTGGACTCGGGAAAAACAGTGGAATAGTAAGCTATTCTAGATTTTTTTATAGATTTATCATAGTCATTATAATTTTCGAATGGTTTGGTGTAATCTATGCGTGCCATGAAATTCGACAGAGGTTCATAAAGCTTTTGGAAATTATTATAGTGAATCCCACGGTCCCACCAGTAATGCATGCCGCAGCCAAAATCACCGTAAAACGAAGATGACCAAATAGTGGTAATAAAATTATTATCTGTAGCACAGTACATGTGCGGAAGATTAAGTCCTACCTCTTCTAGAATCGTAGGTTTGTCCCAGTGTTCTTTAAAATACTTAGCGTATTTAGGAACAGTCCTTAAGTTGGTGTTTTTAGCTCTTCCGTAACTATGATATCCTACGATATCTGAGGATAGAAAGGTGTCGTATAGCCCTCTTAGTTCAGGAGACATCTTTCTAGATTGGTCACTTAGTCTAGACAAGCTAAACGTATTGGCGAAAAGCATTCTATCCATTTCCAGTTCATTTTCTATGTAGCTTCTTTGGTCAGAGAACCATTTATTAAAGATGGCTAAAGCTTCTATTTCCGAGATTCCCTCTTCTCTCGAAAGCGGGCCTACCCATCCTTCTAATTCAGAGTATCCAAAGAAATTAAACGACTTAGAATAACCCCATCTAGCCATGATATATCTCAGTTCATTCTTTTGCCACTTCAGTGCTTCTGGAGATGTGAAGTAATCTATTCTTTTTGGCAGTTTTAACTGCTGAACGTATCCGTTTTTATCCCATCTCACTTTCTCCCACGACTGACCAGTCTGCATCTCTACATGATGTCTAAAGGCTATAAACTGAAGATCTAACCCATCCGATAAATCTATAATATCATCTAAGTCGCAGAATGGAGCTAGCTTCTCTGTATAATTCTTACAGTCATAACCGCTGGGCAGGTAGTTATTCATTCCGAATTCAAACCGCCAGAAGTTTCCTTTAGATTCAGCTAATTCTGTTAGCCACTGTTTTTGGTAGTCAGCATAAATAGGTTGTACATATCCATGACCTCCATGGGCTATGTTATGTCCCAACGCGAAGAATGGTTCATCAGAATTTGCGAGGTAAAGCATTTTATTTCCGTTAGGTTTAGATGGATTAACGGTAAGGTATCCTTTAGAATCTCCTTCAATACAAGAGAAAGTCAGTAGAGAGCTAACCCAGTTTTTTCCATTGGCATTTAAGGTGGTTTTTATGGTCCATACTCCTACTTCATCTGGACTCCATCTGAGTAACCAGTTGTTCTCTGTTTGAATTGGAGACCACTTCTTATCCGTTTTTCTTCTGTAATCTTGATAGAAGAACCCATTCACTTTTTGAGTTTTTCCAGAGGGAGAGATCCATTCAGAAGTTAAGTCTATAGCCCCTGAATCATAAGGGTTCAGTCCGATTGCAGAATCACTTAAAAAAGCGTCCACTTGGTTTTTTATTTCTGTAGGAAGGTTGATCCCTATTTCTGCTTTTTCGAATTTTTTCACTCCCTCACTACTAGAGAATTTAAGCGTGGCTTTAAGTGAATTTTGGCTTTGCAATGTAAAACTGAAAAGAACGAATAGAACGGAAACACTTAATTTCATTAAATTCAAATTGAAGGATGTTGGCTTTGTCGAGTGCGCTGGGGAAAACTTAAAAATTTATCCCTTTCTTTTTCTTCTTGTGCTTTTTCTGATATTTTTTCTTATCAGAATTCTTTTTCCGCTCATGGAATGCTCCCTGAAATGTAGGGTCTTTTTTCTTCTTTATAGAATCTAATTCCATTAGGATTTCCTTCTTCTCTTCTGATGGAGTAGGCTCTATGGTTATTGATTCAGGAAGTTTTAACTCCTCTATATCTTTTTTAATCAGGTGCTCTATTTGTCTTAGATGATACCTTTCTGAGCCATCTAATAGCGTAAAAGCTACCCCTTCATTTTTAGCTCTTCCTGTTCTACCTACTCTGTGCACATAATCGAAGTAGTTTTTAGGAACAGAGAAGTTAATCACATGACTCACCTTAGAAACATCTATACCTCTGGCCGCTACATCTGTGGCTACCAAAACTCTAATTTCACCAGCCCTAAATTCTTTAAAGGCATTAATTCTAGTGTTTTGACCCTTATTGCTATGAATTACTCTTACACTTCCAACTTCTTTTCTGTCTAAAAATCGGGATACATTATTAGCATATTCCTTGGTTTTACAAAACACTATAACTCTATCCAAAGATTCATCCTGCAATAAATGAAGTAGCAGATTTAGTTTGGTTTTAAAGTTTATAGATTCATAGTAATACTGGCTAATAGTAAATGCTGTGGTAGCCTGAGGTTCCGCTTCTATGTATTGAGGAAACTCTAGAAAGTCATCACTTAGCTCTTTTACTTTAGCAGGAAATGTAGCTGAAAACAATAAGTTCTGGCGTTTTCTTGGAACAATTTCTAGAATTCTTAATATTTGGTGCAAGAATCCCATATCCATCATTCTATCCGCTTCATCCAGGACTAGATGTTTAATTTTCTTGACGTTTAATTTTCCTTTCAGGTAAATCTCCATTAATCTGCCAGGAGTTGCTATGATGATATCCACTCCTTTTTCTATCTCTTCTATTTGGGTTTTAGGTCCTATTCCTCCGTATAATCCCAAGACTCTAATATCGGTGTGCTCTGCCAATTCAGCACATTGATAAACCAGCTGAACTATTAATTCTTTAGTAGGCGCTAAGATGAGTAAGCGGGGAGAATCACCTGTAGCATATTTTATTTTTTGGAGCAGAGGCAACATGTAAGCAGCTGTTTTTCCTGTTCCAGTAGGAGCTATACCTATCATGTCTTGTCCAGAGCTAACTCTAGGAATAGACAGCTTTTGGATTTCAGTGGGCTCCTCTATTCCCAGATCTTCCAGTGCATTTAGGAATTGTCGTGTTATTTTTAGTTCTTCGAAAGTCAAAATAGATTGAGCTAATTATTAAATGCGAAATTAACTAATCCTCAAATGAACTCAGCGTTCTTATGAAGTTATTACTATCTTCGTTAGCTCATGGATATATATGATTTCGAAGATATAAGACCGTTTAGAGATGATGAGGTGGAAGCTGCTATCCAACGAATACTTGAAGAACCTCTCCTTTATGATATAATGGCTTATATCTATCCTTCTCTATCTAGAACGGATATTTTGGAGATGACGAGTGAGATTAAAACTGTAGAACAATTTCAAGCAGAGATTACTGGCCCTTGTTTTAAAGAAGTAGCGCAGAAAACTACCTCAGGTCTCACGTTTACCAATATGAATGAATTAGAAAAAGACAATGCTTATCTCTTTCTCTCCAATCATCGCGATATTATTTTGGATAGCGCACTTTTAAATGTGAGTCTCCTAGAAAAAGGGTACAATACCACGCAGATAGCCATTGGAAGTAATCTTTTGAAAAATTCTATTATTCGTGATTTAGTAAGGCTAAATAAGAACTTCATAGTAAACAGGGACATTAACCCTAGAGATTTACTCCCAGCGAGTCAGCGTTTATCTAATTATATAAGAAAGACGATAGAAGAAGATGTCATTTCTATTTGGATAGCTCATAAAGAGGGGCGTAGCAAAGATGGAGACGACAGAACAGCCAACGGACTTCTTAAAATGTTAACCTTAAGTGGAGACGAGTCTATAGAGAAAAGTCTACTTAAGCTGAACATAAGACCCATGGTCGTTTCTTATGAGAATGACCCATGTGATGTCATGAAAGCAGCAGAAATTATGTCTAAACGTGTAAATGGGAGCTATGATAAACACCCATTAGAAGACTATAAATCTATGACCGTAGGATTGAAAGGTCATAAAGGTAAAGTGAACATTACGGTATGCCCGCCTATTACCGAAAAAATTCATGAATTAAAGAAAATCGATAATAAAAACGATAAGATTAAAGAACTAGCAGCTCATATAGATCAAGAAATGCACAAGCATTTTAAATTATGGCCTACTAATTTTATGGCTTATGATTTATTACATGGTGGCAGAGAGTTTAGTAATGAATATAACCCAGTGCAGCGAATAGTCTTCAGAAGATATATGACCCAAGCCGTGTTAAAGCTAGTGGTGGTGAGGAAGAAATTAAAATTGCCAAGAGAAGGGTTCCAAAAAATGGCTAGAGAGGTGTTGCTGCAGATGTATGCTTTTCCTGTGCAGAACTGGAAAGAAGCTACGGCAGAAAAGGAGCAGAGCATATTCTAGGGTTTTAGTTCACTAATCGGAGAATATAGAAATTCTCGTTTTCTGAAATCACTTGGAATTTAGACTGAAACTCGCTAGAAGTGATGCCCGTTACGCCACCTCTATTATCTACTCTTCGCTTAAAGATATTGGAGTCTTCCTCTAAAAAGTTTCTAGCTACAGCATAACCGTCTGCTTGTCTCCAGTTATGAGAATCAAAAATAGGTGCGTCAATAGTGATAAGTCTCAGAGCGAAACCTAAGCAGATCCAAAACCGGATATCAGAAAATATCGCGGAACTTCATATGGCACGAAGCTAAGAATTCATTTTAGATAGACTCTGTTAAGCCTAAGAAATCTCTTAGGTCGTCAAGATTTGTAGCATCTGAAATTTCCAACCCGAACTTACAGGGTTCACCTCTCTTAATTTTATCAGCGCTTAAGTCACCGCGGTAAGCAGCTATTCTTCCATCGGGCAGTATAGATACTAGGAGGTGTTTCCGACCACGCATGTATCTGAATTCCTTAAACTCAGGCTGAGCGTAATTGTAATAAATATTGTCTTCTAGATTTATGAGGTCTACTTCAAGCACAGAATTAGAATCTCCTGCTATGAAAAATGCTGCTGGAACTTTAATTCCTTTGGCTGGCAGAGGGATAGCCATATCGAAATTGACAACCCCAAATTCTCCTAGATTAATAGATCTGTAAGGTGTGTCTGCAGATAAATTGGCTGTTAATTGGTTCACTATTCTTTTTCTAGAAATAATTTTTTCTAGATGTTTTTTATTTCGTTTAAGTTGGGCTAAAAAATCCTTTTCTCTTTTCTTGTTGGTTTTAATTCTCTTAGAGATGTCTTTTTTCTCTTCTTCTATGCGCTGCATTTCAGTTGAGTAGTCACTAAACGCATCTTGAAAATCATCCTCGTCTAGTACAGGGTAAACATCGAAAATTTCAACTCTTTTAGTGTTTTTAAGTGTCACCAGATACCTTCCTCCTTGGTGTTTTTTATTTACGCTTATATCATTCCATGTTTCCTCATAAATACTCCAGGAGAACCGGGAATCTTTGACTTCAAAAATCACATCTTCGAAACTCATTAACTCAGGAAACTCTGTAGGGCTTACATCGATTAGAAATCTATAATTAGTTAGGTTTTGTTTTCTTGGCTCCAGCGGTTTAGAAGATTCCAAGTCCTCATATCTACCTTCTAAATCAGCGATAGTCTTTTTTAGCGTGTTTACTATAGGCTTAGCTTTGGGAGCATTCTCTTCGGTTTGGAATTTATATACGGTGTTCTCACATACTTCGGCATAAGAGGTCAATGGCGAGTGCTCTGAGTATGACCACACATTGTTATCCAAGAAATACGTATTGGAATTAGTTCTTCCGGTAGTTTGCGGGTAATGAACTTTTAGGTCTTTTTTTAGTTGAACCTCATTATTATTCTGGTCATAAGCGGTTAAACTAAACATGCCGTCAGACTGAAAGTGAAGTTTCATTCCGGCAGAGTCATAACTCATAGGGATCTGACTGACCAAAATACTCAGCGCATCATCATACTGCGTGAGTTTTAACGTAATGCTGTCCTTTAGTGTGCTTTGATTGCCTTTCAGGGAGAAAGCTTGTTCAGGCACTTCTATGACTACGCCAGATGGAGAAATCAAGGTGGTTTCTTCTCCGTTATTCACTTTAGCTTCCCAGAAAGGGAGCTCAATATTACTTTCTGTTACTAGTTCTTTTGAGTGATTAGGAGTGGCGTTTTCTTCTGTAATAGTGGGAGCAGAATTGTGATGATAAATAATGAAACCTACGACTAGTAAAGCAGCCAGCCCTGTAATGAGTTTAAGTGACCGAAAAGCAGTGTTGCCTTTTGCAGGCACAGAATACTTTAAACTATTAAAATCCTTCAATAGTTGACTGAACTCCCTGGGGTTTTCAGTTACATTAGAAGTGTCTTGGTTAATAATTACTTTCCGTTTCATTTTTCTTTCAAGTGCTTCCGCAACTTATTTAGTGTTCTGTGCATTTTTACCTTAGCATTACTCTCACTGAGGTCCATAATGACCGCTATTTCTTTTAATTTCACTTTTTCGAAATACCTCATTTCTATCATCGACAGGTTGTCTTCGCTCAGGATATTTAGTGCAGATGCCAATTGATTTATATCGGTTTTAGAATCCGACTCATCTAAGTCATTCAGTAAATCTGCGCTATTAGACCATTCTACTTTTAGCGCTCGTTCAGCTGTATCTGCTCTAAACATATCACCTAGTTCACTTAAGGCTATTCTGTATAGCCATGAACTAAAAGGAAATCCCTGATACTTATACTTTTCTATATTAAGCATGGCTTTTAGAAAAACCTGAGATGTAATGTCGTTTACCAAATCTGCGTTAGCCACACGCTTGCGCACAAATTTGAATATTTGAGAATAATATTTCCTATAAAGCACCTCGAAATACTTCATGTCCTTTTTAGCTTTAGCCACTAATTCAGCGTCTTCGGCTTGGTTTGAATGCATCTCTTCTATGGGAATTTTCATTCTGCTATACGGTAAACGTGAAAATTAAAAAAGGTTACAGTGGTAAAATAAATCTTACCGGAAGAATGAACTTGGCCGGAACCACTTGGCCTTTTTCTAAATGCGGTTCGAATTTTTTAAGCAGCTTAGCCGCCGCCAGCGCATCGGTGTTTAATGATTTATGAGGACTGGAATGAATAGAGGTATTAATGACATTTCCTAATTTGTCTATAATGACAGCTACCATAACCGTACCGTCTAGATTCTGTAAAATTGCACTTTCGGGATAAACGATTCCCCGCTGGATGTCATCTAGCAGAGCATTTGGGCCATCTACGTATCTAGGGACTTGGTCTATTTCTAAGAAGAATTTTTGTTCACCGTATTTACGCACTTTAATAGTCCCGAATTTAGGATCCTGTTGTTGGGCGCTTACTAGCGTTGCAACGCTTATAAAGATGCTCAAGATAAAGAGTGTTTTCAACTTCAGTTTTTTCATTTACCAATGACTTATAATGATGCTAGCAGCTACTCCTGCATTTAAACTTTCCGCATTTCCCACTCCTTGAATACTTATTGTTTTATGCGCATTCATTTTAGAAACTGCTGAAATTCCATGCGCCTCACTTCCGACTATTAGCGCCTTTTTGTCTGCCCATTTCTCCAGCTTTATTTCATCACCATTCATGTCTGCAGCGTAGAGGGTGAATTTATTTTGGGTGAGCGTTAAATACATTTTTTCTAATTCGCCTCTATAAATAGTAGCCCTAAATAAAGAACCCATAGTAGATTGAACTGTTTTAGGATTGTATAATTCTACCGTTTGAGGGCTTAATAGGATCGCCTCTATACCAAACCACTCAGCGCTTCTAATTATTGTGCCGAGATTCCCAGGGTCTTTAATGTCATCTAGAATTAGAATGGAGTTTAAACGGTCTAAATCTAACTTGAGAAGAGCCGGCTGCTCAGCGACAGCTAAAATTCCAGGGGAAGTTTTAAATGCAGTAATAGAAGCCATGTCCTCTGAAGAAATAATTTCAGCCTCAGGAAAAGATTCTTGGAGAGAGGAGATACAGTATAAGTCAGTAATTTTAGCTCCTAGATCATCGCTATTCATGCTTATAAGCTCGCGAGTCATCTTTTCACCTTCCACTATAAATAGTCCGTGAGCATCTCGGTACTTTTTTTGATGTAGTGATTTTATAAGTTTCTTGCGGTTCTTTGTGAACATTTGATTTTCTTTGATTCGTAAAAAAAATTCGATATAAACGTACTCAATTTTATTTGTCTAAAAATTTCTTTCATATAAGTTCCATCACTAGACTACTGTTAATTGTTTTACTAGTCTCCGCATGGAGTAGCTGTAGAGTGGTGAAGCATTTAGACGAGGGAGACCAGCTTCTAGTAAAGAATGAGATAGAGCTTTCGGGAAGTACTAGTTTACATGAAAGTAATCTGCAGTCGATTATCAAACAAAAGCCTAACACCAAATTATTTTTCTTTTTTAGATTCAATGCGTGGTTATACGGAAAGTATGACGAGGAAAAACTAGTTCAAAAACGAGAAAATAAGCAGCAGAGGTTGGATAGGAAAAATAACCGAAAAATAGCTAAAGGAAAAGACCCGGTCAATGAGACCAGTGAAACTTGGAGAGACAGGTTAATTCAGAATATCGGAGAAAAGCCTGTGATTTATGATTCTCTTAGAACAAATACGAGTAGCAAGCAGTTAGAAATTTATCTAAGGAAAAATGGATACTTTTCTGCTAAAGTAGCTCATGAATTAAGGCAGAGAAGTAAGAGAAAGACTATTTCTAGGTATAAAATAGAGACAGGTCAAGCCCATAAAATAGAGGAAATAACGTGGGATATTCCAGATTCTGGTTTAGTGCAGCTAAAAGGTTTGTTTGAGAAATTAGTAACCTTAAAGAAGGGAGATAGATTTAGTGTAGAAAAGTTAGATGAAAGCAGAGAATCTATCACGAGTTTTTTAAATAATCAAGGGTATTATAAGTTTAGCAAGGAATACATTAGATTCGAGGTAGATACGCTCGGTAATCCCCTAGAAGTACATCTCAATGTACTCATAACTAATAAAAAAAAGGAGTCGAGTTTTTCTCCAGATTCACTGGTAGATGTTCCTCATAAAAAATATATCGTAGGTAGAATAGAGTTTCATTTGGATTATGATCCATTGACTAAGGTATATGAACCCACAGGGATGATTTTAAATGGTAAATTCACATTTGAGTATATTGATGTTTTAGGGTTTTACCCAGACATATTAGAGAATAATATACTGATCGAAGAGAATGATGTTTACCAGTTGAAAAATGTGTCGAACACTTATAAAAAGCTCAGAAATTTAGAGGTGTTTAATTATATTAATATTCAGTTTGAAGAAGAAGAGCTTGTAGGCGATGTTTATAAACTGAAATGCCATATTTACCTAAAGTCTGGAAAAAACCAATCGACCAATTTCGAGATTACCGGCACACACAGAGATGGAATTTGGGGAGCTAATTTGAATACGAGTTACCGACATAATAATTTATTCTCTGGAGCAGAAAGCTTTAACGTTAAATTTTTAGTAGGAGCAGAGGCCGTAAGACCTGTCTCGGGTGTAGCGACCGAAGAAGAAGCTGGCCAGGATCTAAATGATAATCTCCGGTTAAATTCATTAATTATAGGTCCGGAACTCACACTGAGCCTTCATAAATTAGTTTTTTTACCAAAGCTTAGTCAACGATTCAGTACGCCTCAAACCGAAATTTCCGGAGTGTTTAATTATCAAATCAGGCCTGATTTTGAACGTTCATTGGCAGAAATAAACTTCGGGTGGAAATTCAGAGAGTCTAGTCGAAATAAGATTTACATCTCCCCTTTTAATTTCAGTGTTATTACTATTACAAAGTCTGATGCCTTCGAGGCTAGGTTGAGTGAAATTAATGATTTGTTTCTTATTAACTCTTATCAGGATCATTTGATTCCTTCATTTTTTAATGGAAACTGGGAGTTTAGTAATCAAACTTCTGGATACCAAAAGCGGTATACCTATAACCGATTCGGGATGGAGTCTGTAGGGTTGAATTTTAGACTAGGTAACGAGCTCTTCGGGAAGAAGGAAGTAGATGAAAATGGCAGTTATACCATAGAAGGAATTCGATTCGCCCAATACCTGAAATTCGAAAATGATTTTAGGTTCTTTACTAATTTCTCTAGAAATCAGAGTTTAGCCAATAGAGTCGATTTTGGGTATGCTCTTCCATACGCTAATAGCACGGTGTTGCCTTTTGAGAAAAACTTTTTCGCTGGTGGAGCTAATGGTATTAGAGCTTGGCAAGCCCGTTCTCTTGGGCCTGGTTCTTATCAAGACACCACGTCTCTAGTATCGTATAATAATTTAGGAGAAGTACGCTTAACGCTCAGTTCTGAGTATCGTTTTGACTTAACTAATATTCTAGAAGGTGCCTTTTTTATAGATGCCGGAAATGTGTGGATAGTGGATGATGAGGATAATAGAGAAGGGTCAGAGTTTAAGTCAAATTTCATATCAGACATCGCAGTAGGCGGAGGAATAGGTTTTCGTTTTGATTTTGATTTTTTCCTCATTCGTCTAGATTTAGGATTTAAGTTAAAAGACCCCTCCTTAGATAGGGGAGAGAAATGGTTTTGGGAGTCTAAAAGCAACTATGATGATTATCTGGAGAACCTCCGCAGCAAAGGACTTACAGAACAGGATTCTTACAGGTACTTTCCTAATATTAATTTGGGAATAGGTTATCCTTTCTAAGCTATAAAGACCTCTGGAATTGTTTTCTTGAATTTACCATAGTTATGTAAACGCGTTATAGATGATTCTTAAATTAGCATCATGAATCTTTATGCGATAAACAACGGAAACTTCATGTTAGATGGAGGAGCCATGTTCGGAGTAGTGCCTAAATCTATTTGGAGTAGAACGAATCCTACAGACGCGAATAACATGTGTCCATGGGCAATGCGTTCACTGCTTATAGAAGACGGAAACAGGCTTATTCTTATAGACTGTGGAATGGGAGATAAGCAATCGGAAAAATTTTACGGCTACTATTTTTTACACGGAGATGATTCTTTAGACAAAGGCTTAAAATCGCGTGGGTTTCATAGAGATGATATTACAGATGTATTCCTCACTCACCTCCATTTTGATCACTGTGGAGGCGCTATACGATTAGAGGGGGAGAAGTTTGTCCCTGCCTTTAAAAATGCACGTTTCTGGAGCAATGATTTACATTGGAAATGGGCTACAGAGCCTAATAAACGAGAAAAAGCTTCTTTTTTAAGTGAAAATATTTTACCTATAAAAGAAAGTGGTCAGTTAGAAATGATAGAAAAAACAGGCAGATTTTCTAATAGTCCGTTTGAGGACATGGACATAGAACTCTTTTTTGCAGATGGCCATACGGAAGCACAGATGATTCCTTTAATCACTTACAAAGATAAGAAGATAGCTTTTATGGCAGATTTACTTCCAAGTACAGGCCACATTCCTCTTCCTTATGTTATGGGTTATGATACGCGCCCACTATTAACATTAGATGAAAAAGGATTGTTTTTAACTAAAGCAGCAGATG
>DDEI01000013.1:0-13895 GCA_002336675.1 Flavobacteriales bacterium UBA1958
CCTGCGCTGTGTAACTTATCGAACTTATCTTCTCTCTTCTTATAGTAGAAAGCATCTCCTCCGATTACAGTGTTGGCGTGAATAATAACGTTGTTGCCTAAAGTAATATCACCATACAATACTACTCCAGGGTGAATGGTACAGGCGCTCCCTATCTTCACATTAGAACCTAAATGTACTCCGGTAGCTATCGAAGTTCCTTCTCCTATTTCAGCGGTAGACGCCTTCCAGTTAGTCACTGCTTTAAAGTGGCATAGCAATGCATTAAACGCATCAAACGGGTCATTACAAATTATAATGGCTTTTCCTACTGGAATATCTGTGAGCTTATTTATTAGGATAACAGAAGCAGCGCTTTGCAACACTTTTTCATAATGCTTGGGGTGATCCACAAAAACCACCTCACCCTCACTCACCATGTTAATCTCATTAACGCCTGTGATTTCCACAAATTCATTACCATACCATGAACCATTCACTATCTCAGTGACTTCTCTTAGGGTATGGTTTCGTGGAAACTTCATGAAGGATTGAGGTTATAACGAGAGGCTTTATTTCTTTATTCTTTCCGAGTATGTTCTGGCTTTTGTATCCACTTTAACCCAGTCTCCTGTGTTTATGAATAAAGGAACTCTAATTTCTGCTCCATTGTCTACAATAGCTGGTTTAGTGCTGTTAGTAGCAGTATCTCCTTTTAGTCCTGGCTCCGTGTAAGTGATTTCACACTCAATGTGATTTGGTAAATCACAACTCAGAACTTTTTCTTCTTCGGCATGAAAAACGATAGAACAGTTCACGCCATCTTTAAGAAACTGAGGAGCATTGATCGCGTGTTTTTGCACTGCTATTTGCTCATAGGTTTCCGTATTCATGAAATGGTAGCCCATATCATCATTGTATATGTATTGATGTTCTCTAGTTTCTATTCTCACCGGTTCTATTTTTACTCCAGAATTAAACGTATTATCGACCACTTTTCCGGTATCTAAACTTTTAAGTTTAGTTCTGACGAATGCGGGTCCTTTTCCAGGTTTAACATGAAGAAATTCTATAACCTGCCAAAGACCATCTTTCCATTTAATACAAAGTCCGTTTTTTATATCTGCTGTATTTGCCATTGCTTTTATTCTTTCCTACAAACATAGCTAAAACGAGGGTTCTGTGTTGAAGGTTTGACGTTTATATGAGTGGCGTGAAATATACCTATATGTATGATTGGGTTAAACGAGTATGCTTGTTAATACTTGTTTATGAGATTATTATACATGTTTAAGGGAATGGCATCGTGCTTAAAATTTCCACCTCACCTGAATCTTGATCTCGTCTCTGCGGTTGTTTAAGATTTCGTTATTTCCACTTGAAATAGTAGTTCGGTCATTGTAAAACCACTGGCTCCATCTTATCCATAAATCTATGCGTCTTTTAATTTTAAATTTAGCCATGGCGTAGATCCTAGAACCTCTTCCAAAGTATGGCGGGACTGAGAATACATAAAGCAAATCATTTTCGTACGCATAGATCCTAGAATCATAGCTATCCATAGCGAAATGGGCATATCTCAGTGAAATTTGATAAGGTTTTCCTTGAGGTTTGTAAATAAAATCTTGGTAGAATAAGAACCCATTTTCATCTGGTTGGTCTTGTTCTGAGAACTGTGAAAACTCCAATCTAGATTTCAATTGAAACGCTGCTGTAGGTTTCCAAGCAGCATGAAACCGCAGCGAACGTTTAGTTATCTCGGTAGGAAAATCTATAATAGATTCTTCACCAGTAGCATTTTGTTCCTTGGTTTCTGTTCTGTATCGGATGTAATACTCTTGACTTCTGCTAGGCTTGTAAGTAAACTGTGCCAGGTATTCAGTTCCATTTGAAGGAGCATCTGTTCTAAAACGTAACCACGGGAATTTAAAGCGATCAGCATAGGCAGTAAACTTTATTCTTCTGTTGGGCTTGTAGCTGATTCCTGTAAACAGGCCTTTTTCATTTTTGGTGCCACCAGTTTCTCCGAATCCATTATTCAGCACAGAATGAAAATCTCTGCTGTAGTTCCGGTAAACAGCGCTCAGGGAGAGCTGTTTGTTTAAAGAAGCGAGCAATCCTGTAATAAGGGCAGTTCCTCCATTGGCACTTCTAGCGGCTTCTCCATATAAGTTGAGGTTTTTCCACACCTTCCCATAATCTAGACTATAAGCAATGTTCTCTTTAGCAGAAAACTCGAATTGGTTATAGAGGCCTAAATTCCTATTTAAGTTTAGGTCGTATTTAGTTCGAACTAAATTGGCGCCCAGTTTCCATCCTTTTAGAATAGTGTTTATGTTGGCCCCTATGTGTTCTTCTATTACTCCGTCTTTATCTGCTATTTCATTATCTGTTCGGTGAACTCCTGTGTTCTGTATACTGGTAAACTCCTGAATATCTAGATTTAGAGAATCTGTGAATTCTGCTAGGTTGCCGTCTATTTTTTTTCTACTGTAAAATACGGTAACATCTAGTTTCTCAGGGCCGAATGTGATGGCTCCACCCCGCAGAAAAAGGTTTTCATCGGCTGAGGTGTTTGCCTTTAAACCTACAGTGGGTCTCTTGGCGGTATTTATATCAGCTGATTTCCCAAAAGCGTAACCGCTCCAAGTAACTAATCCCTGACCGAATTTAGCATGGTAATCTCCCAGTGCTATCCGTTTAATAAATCCATCGTTTTTATAGAAAATATGGCCTGAGTAAAAATCAAAGCCATTGGGGTTAGAACCGGTAAAAAATTCTTCTCCTGCATCTTTCTCTCCAGTAATTCCTAGAGAAAATCGACTTCCTTTAGAGTAGCGATAACGCATATAAAGTCTGTCGGCTGTTCCTTTAAAAGGTGTTTCTCCATCTTCATTTTGAAGAAACCCACGTTGATCTTGGAATTGACGCTGGTAACGCATCCAAAGTTCATTTCTACCTCCATCGAACACGCTCAGCAAATTTCTTCTAGGTACAGCTTGTTTTTCTGCCACCAGCACGAAGGGGAGCATAAGGTGAATAGTCTCTTTATCCAGAGACCTAATTTGTTTTAACTCATAAATGCTAATTAAGTGTCCATACTTTTCGCGGTGATTAATAAGCGCCTGGAGCTGAATCTCGTTTAGAAAGAATAATGCTCTCAGCTCATCTTCAGAAGCAGAGTTTAAGTTGAGCGGTCTCTCGAGTAGTGCATTAAACGAATCAAATAATGCGGTTAAATCTACCTCTCCATTTTCATCCAAATCTTCATTCAGTAATTCTATTCGATCTTCTATAAGTGCTCTATTGGCAGCTTCTCGTTCTTTTCTGGATTGAGCGTGTGTGGCTTGGCTAAAAACTATAAACCCTAAAACGAGGAGGGTGAGTGGCAGTGTATTTCTCATTGCTGCGCAGAAAAACCTTCTGCAGAATATACTGCTTAGGCTATTATTCATTTCGATAGGTAAAAGAAATCATAGGTGAGAAGCCGAGGACTTGGTGGTAAAGGCTGGCTAAATCCAAAGACCATTTGGCTGGGCTGTAACCGAACCCAAAGGATAGTCCTCTATCCAAAGTAGAAACGCCACCCCTCAGAGACCACTCTTCCAGTGGAGAGTATTCTATGGCTAGAGACAAATTAGGGTCTAAATCCAAATCTTTGGAGACATCTGACAGCAGGGTAAGATTGTCTGCTAGGTTATATTTTAATCCACCACTTATAACTGACTGCAAATACTGCTGCATTACATCAGTGGAAAGCTCAGACCTATTTGGGTTTTTAATCACCAATCCTACAGTTACCTTTTCATTAAAGTCATATTGTAATCCCATATTAGCCGTGAAAGCGGAGTAATTACCAAAACCTTCAGCTATTGAGACATTGAAATAATTCAGTTGGACACCAGCTCTAAATTTTTGGCTGAGCTTCATGGCGTAAGTTCCAGAAAACTGGTTTTGTGTATAAGCATCGTAACCGAAACTATGGACTACAAGTCCAAACCTTCCTTTCCCTAATTTTAAAGAAGTCACTAGGTCTCTAGAAGAAAGTCCCGAAATACTGAATCTATTCAAGTAAGACGCGCCTGCTTGCCATCGCTCTTGAGCCGTAATTATCCCTGCGGGGTTAAGTAATCCTTGCCAAACACTATTGTCAGCGATTCCTGTATTTGAGAGTGCGCCATACCTAGCACCAGCTATTTCAGCAGTCGATTGTGCGTTGCAATGTATTGCTACGATCAAGAAGAAGCTAAAAAGAATAAAATTTTTCATGCCTGTTTTCACACTGCCAAATATAGATCGTTTTATAAGATTCAAGTCAGAAGATTGATTATGGAAAATAAGTGGAATAAGAATATTAGTAATTTAAAAAGAAATGGTAGATTTGCGCTCACTTTTGAAGAAAAGGAAGCTTCAACAAAGCGATGCGGATGTGGTGAAATTGGTAGACACGCTAGACTTAGGATCTAGTGCCGTGAGGTGTGTGGGTTCGAGTCCCTCCATCCGCACCAGGAGACGAAAGAGGAGCAGGAACCTGCTCCTCTTTTTATTTAAAAAAAGATTTTATATCTAACACAAATGAATATCACTCAAGAGAATATTGACGATTTGAATGCAATCGTAAAAATCGAACTTACTCCAGAAGATTATCAGTCTAAAGTAGATAACGCTTTAAAAATGGCTAGAAAACAAATGACACTGCCGGGCTTCAGGGCTGGGCAGGTTCCTATGAGTTTAGTGAAAAAAAAGCATGGGAAGGGTGTGTTAGCCGATGAAATGAATAAAGTTCTTCAGTCAGCTTTAGGCCGTCATATTCAGGAAACGCAGCTCAGAGTTTTGGGTAATCCGCTGGCTAAAACTGCAGATGACCAAGGTGGTGATTGGGAGAATCCTTCCAATTTCATTTTTGAGTATGAAGTGGGGTTAGCGCCTCTAGTGGAAGTGAAAATTACTACCAAACAAAAATTAGAGTACTTCAAGGTAAAGGTAGATGATAAGCTTATCGAAAGACAAATGAGTGATTTGGCTAAGAGGTATGGTAAGATGTCTGAGCCTGAGGTGAGCGGTGAAAACGATCTTTTAATCGGGACTTTAATCGAGTTAAAGAAAAAAGAAATCAAGCCAGGTGGAATCATGAATGAAACCACTATCAGTTTAGAACATTTAGATGATAAGAAGACTAAAACTGCTTTAGTAGGAACAAAACCAGAAGATGAAATCACGGTTAAATTAAGAAAGTTAGCGAATAGTGATGCTGATTTGGCTAAGCTGCTAGGTCTTTCTATAGCAGATGCTAAGGCTGTAAAGTCTGACTTTATGTTCAGAGTTAAAGAAATAAAAAATATAGTTCCTGCAGAATATAATGCCGAGTTATTCGATAAGCTTTTCGGGCCTGGATCGATTACTACAGAGGAAGAGTTCAAGAGGAGGACAAAGGAAGATTTAGAGAAAATGTTCAATTTAGATACTGAAAAGATTTTCAGAAGAAAAATGATAGAGCATTTAATAAATACTACAGACATTCCCCTTCCAGATGAATTTCTAAAAAGGTGGATTACTAAAACTTCAGACAAGAATTTATCTCCAGCAGAATTAGAGATAGAATACCCTAATTATAAAAGATCTCTTTGCTGGCAGTTAATAGAAAACAATATAGCTGCTAAATACAAGATTCAGGTTACTGAAGAAGATGCTAAGGTGAAAGCTAAAGAGTTAATGACCGCGCAATACGCTCAGTATGGTCTTCCGTTAGATGATGAGCAGTTAGATGCATTTGCAATGCAGGCATTGGCTAAAGAAGAAGATTCTAAATATATCTATGATACTTTAGTAGAAGAGAGAATAGCAGAAGCTGTTAAAGGAGAGGTAAAGCTGGTAGAGAAACAACTAGCTTATGAAGATTTTTTAGCTTGGGCTCAGTCTTAAAAATATTAAATCGAAGTTTTAAATCTGATAATTTTAATGATTGTTATAAAAACTAAAAAGAGCGCATATGCCGCTCTTTTTAGTTAAACTATTTTTTAGATCGCTCCCTAGGAACCAGGCGGAATTAAAACTAGTATTAGAATCCGAATTAGCTATTACCTATGCCGCTCTCAATTTATTCAGCTTAGAGTTAGAGAATTTTTCCTCAGCGTAGGCCAAGGTTATCTTGAAATCTTTAATTTCTTCTTCAGAAGGAAGGTCGAACATGGCGTCTGTCATTATGGCCTCACAGATTGATCTCAACCCTCTAGCTCCTAATTTATAGTCCAGTGCTTTGTCTACTATAAAGTCCAGCACTTCTTTATCGAAAGACAGTTTCACGTCATCCATCTCGAATAATTTCACGTACTGCTTCATTAAACTATTCTTAGGTTCCGTAAGAATTCTCTTGAGCACATCTCCCGTTAATGGGTCGAGGTGAGAAAGAACAGGGAATCTGCCTATTAATTCAGGTATAAGTCCGAATGTTTTTAAATCCAATGGACTTACATAACTCAGAAGATTAGTCTCATCAGTAATGTTTTCTGTCCCATCGTTAGAGTAGCCTATAGGATTAGTTTTTACTCTTCTCTTAATGTGCTGCTGAATGCCATCAAAAGCACCACCGCATATGAATAAAATATTTTTAGTTTCTACAGAAATCATCTTTTGTTCTGGGTGTTTTCTTCCTCCTTGAGGTGGAACATTTACCGTAGAACCCTCTAATAATTTAAGTAAGGCTTGCTGAACCCCTTCTCCACTTACATCTCTCGTAATAGAAGCATTATCACTTTTGCGAGCGATCTTGTCTATCTCATCTATAAATACGATGCCCCGTTCTGCAGCCGACACATCGAAGTCGGCCGCTTGCAAGAGTCTAGAGAGAACACTTTCTACATCCTCACCCACATAGCCAGCCTCAGTAAGAATAGTAGCATCTGCTATGCAGAAAGGAACATTAAGCATTTTAGCTATGGTCTTAGCGAGTAATGTTTTTCCTGTTCCAGTTTCTCCTACGAGTACGATATTGGATTTTTCAATTTCTACTTCGTCTTCCTCAAAGCTAGGCTGAAGAAGTCTTTTATAATGATTATAGACGGCTACAGAAAGCACTCGTTTAGCATCATTTTGCCCTATGACATATTCATCTAAAAAACCTTTGATTTCTTTAGGCTTTTGAAGCGTAAGATTGGCTTTTACTTGAGAGTTACTCTTCTCAGCCAAATCCTCCACCACTATGCCGTTCGCTTGGCTTATGCAGCTATCACAAATATGCCCAGTGATGCCGGCTATTAGGATATTTACTTCACTTTTTTTTCTTCCGCAAAACGAACAACTTATCTCTCTTTCGCTCATCTGAATTTGTTTTTAGGATTACTACGCATTATCATGCTTGCAACTAATGTGCAAAGATAAGGCTATTCATAGAATAGCCTTATCACTTTGTGTATTTTAGAACGAGATACTCAGTTACTTTTTCTTCTTTTCTAGAACTTCGTCTATCATTCCATATTCCTTAGCCTCAGCGGCTGTCATCCAGTAATCTCTATCGCTATCTGTCCATACCTCATCATAAGTCTTTCCTGAGTGATCAGCTATAATCTCATAAAGTTCTACTTTCAACTTTTGAATTTCTCTAGCCGTAATCTCTATATCTGAAGCTTGCCCGCTAGCTCCTCCCAATGGTTGGTGGATCATAACTCTTGCATGCTTAAGAGCAGTTCTTTTTCCCGTAGTACCAGCTGTCAATAATACTGCTCCCATAGAAGCTGCCATGCCAGTGCAGATAGTAGCTACGTCTGGATTGATGATTTGCATAGTGTCATAAATACCTAATCCAGCATATACACTTCCACCTGGAGAGTTAACATAAATCTGAATGTCTTTGTTGGCATCGGCTGATTCTAAAAATAACAGCTGTGCTTGAACTACATTAGCTATATAATCATCTATACCAGTTCCTAAAAATATGATTCTATCAGCCATTAATCTAGAGAATACATCTACTTCTCTGAAGGGCATATTTCTTTCTTCAATTACTGTACGCGTCATGCCTTGTGGCCCATACATATGACTCATAACGTCATGCACTACACTTGAAGTAATTCCATGATGCTTAACAGCGTATTTTTCGAATTCATTTCTATTTGTCATTTCTGTGCGCTTATTTTTAAGTTCCGAATTTACTCAATAATTTATCTCGTATGAGTAGGATTTAGTCTTTGTTTTTTATGAAAGTGTTAATAGATTCTAAACGCCTTTTTAGTATTATCACAGCAAAAAAAACTCTCTGCGGTCCAAGAAGTGATTTAATTTAACAAGCAATTTGATTCATCTCTGTGTTTGTCGCTGATTATAACTTAGTAGACTATCTCGCATGTGAAAATTAGATATTTGATCCGAAAGAGAATGATAGATTTTAAATAAGAGGTAATCAGGATAGTGCATTTATAATTTGATCGAATGCGGACTGCTCAGTTGATGCGGTTAAAGACACAATTTGGGATAGCGGAAAATCATGAATAGGTAAGCACAACTATGGAAATACCGATAGTAGTCCAAAATAATTTGTGTTAGAGAGGTTTTGTATGCAGGTTTAGCATTTATAATTAATAGCCCAAACACTGCCCCTTATTCACTAAGGTTTTGGCCGATTACCAGACCCTTAACCTGAATAAAACGCCTCCCTTAGCCTTAAATTTTCCCAATTCTCAAAACTTATATCAACTCCGAAACCACTTCTTCCAATCAGCCTTTTATCTTTGTCGAACTATGTTAGAAGGAGATATCAAATATTCAGATGCTGAGAAACAACTCAGGTACGATTTAGCCTATTTAAAAATGGCATTCGTTTGGTCTAATCTGTCCAAGTGTCAGCGAAAAAAAGTAGGAGCATTAATCGTAAAAGATGGGATGATCATCTCAGATGGTTATAACGGCTGCCCTAGCGGATTTCCTAATTCCTGTGAGAATGAAAAAGGCGATACTCACTGGTATGTATTACACGCAGAAGCGAATGCTCTTACGAAGTTAGCCAAGAGCAGTAATAGTGCGAAAGACGGCACTTTATATATTACACTTTCTCCATGCCGAGAGTGCAGCAAACTCATTCTGCAAGCAGGAGTAAAAAGAGTGGTTTACGTCAGAAAATACAAGGATACGTCAGGTCTAGACTTTTTATTACAAACAGACATAGAAGTAGTGCATATTCCAGATGCGCTGGAACAATTAGCCGAGAATTAGAATTCGCTATTATTAAATTTTTTGAATGTCAGAAAACAATACGGAAAGTAAACCAAGTAAAATTTTAGCGCTGATTCCCCTATTTATAGCTTTGGGAGTAATCGTAGGAGTGTTTATAGGAGAAAAAATCGCAGAAAGAGGGTCTTATAATTCAGGTGCCTTTTCTTCAGAGGACTCTAACCCTTCGAAGCTAGTAAATATTATAGAGTACATAGAAAGAAATTATGTGGACTCCGTGAACAAAACTCAACTTATAGATAACGCGCTAGAATCAATTTTGGAAGATTTAGATCCACATTCTTCATATTCTTCTCCAGAGGAAACCAGAGCTAGCCGCGAGCAACTTCAGGGTTCTTTCCAGGGAATAGGCATAGAATTCATGATTCTCAGAGATTCATTGGTCGTATTAGACCCTATTCTAGGCGGTCCTTCGATGAGAGCTGGGTTAAAACCAGGAGATAGAATCATAGAAGTTGATGGATTAGGAGTTACAGGAGACACACTTACTAATGAGTTGGTGATTGGAATGCTAAAAGGGCCAGGCGGCACTAAAGTAGAATTAAAAATAGCTAGAAAATCAGAGCCGAATCCACTGTCTTTCCAGATAACTAGAGGCAGAATTCCTATCGAATCTGTGGTAAGCGATTACATGATCGATACTAAAACGGGGTACGTGAAAGTCGTTCGCTTTGCTCAGAGCACCGCTAAGGATTTTAACTTGGCTTTACAGAGATTAGAAAATCAGGGAGCTTCACAGTTTGTAATAGATCTGCGTAGCAATGGTGGTGGATTCCTCTCCCAAGCCATAGCCATGAGCGAAGAGTTTTTAGAGCGCAACGATCTAATCGTTTTTACAGATGGGGTCCACCAGAGCAAAGAAGAAACCTTCGCCAGAAGAACAGGAAGCTACAAAGATTTCCCGCTGGCCGTACTTATCAATGAAAGCTCAGCCTCAGCAAGTGAAATCGTTTCGGGAGCGCTTCAAGATCACGACAGAGCATTAATTGTAGGAAGAAGATCATTCGGAAAAGGACTGGTTCAAAATGAGCTTCCATTACCAGATGAAAGCTCCATAAGACTTACCATAGCTAGGTATTATACGCCATCGGGGAGGTGCATACAGAAACCCTATGGAGATGATGTAGCTTATAATGATGATTATGAGAACAGGTATGATTCAGGAGAGTTATTTAGTAAGGACAGCATTCAGTATGCAGACACGCTAAAATATTATACAGCAGGAAATAGAGTAGTATACAGTGGCGGAGGAATCACACCAGACTTGTTTGAACCGTTGGACACTAATTATTCGATAGCGCTATTAAATAGAGTTTCTTATAGTGGTCTGGTTAGAAGATTCTCCTTTGACAAAGCAGATTTGTCGAGAGTAAGGGTGAAAGAAAAACATCCTTCAGCCAATCTTTTCGTAGAAAGCTGGAGTATGACTGAGGCAGAATGGAGCAGTTTTGTGGATGAAATTAGAGGAGAAGACATTCCTTTCTCCGAGTTGGATTTGGCCACTTCTAGAAATGAATTAGAGCTTAGGTTAAAAGGACAAATAGGAAAATATATTTACGGTGATGAGGCACTTTATAGGGCCTACAATGAGAATGACCCGATGATGAAAACAGCATTGGCTAACATAAATAAGCCCCTTTCTAACCTAGAGTAGAGTCGAGGTAAATTAGGTTATACTTTAGTTAGGAATATTAAATACCTTTGCTACGCCTAAAAAGGTAAATTAACAGAATATAAACAGTTAAAACAGAATATTATGGCTTTCGAATTACCAGCATTACCATATGCTACAGATGCATTAGAACCGCATATAGACACTAAGACTATGGGTATTCACCATGGTAAACATCATAACGGATATACGTCTAAGCTTAATGCTGCTATAGAAGGAACTGATCTAGCAGGAAAGAGCATAGAAGATATTCTTAAGAATTTAGACATGAATAATGGAGCTGTTAGAAATAACGGTGGAGGTTATTTTAATCACTCTTTATTCTGGACGGTAATGTCACCTAATGGTGGTGGAGCTCCTGCTGGAGAATTGGCTTCTGCTATAGATGCAGCCTTCGGTTCTTTAGATGGGCTAAAAGAAAAATTCAATGCTGCTGCAGGAACTAGATTTGGTTCAGGTTGGGCATGGTTATGCGCTAAAGCAGACGGTTCATTGGACGTTTGTTCTACTGCTAATCAAGATAATCCGTTAATGCCAGGAGTAGGATGCGGAGGAGCACCTATCATGGGATTAGATGTTTGGGAACATGCTTATTACCTAAATTATCAAAACAGAAGACCTGATTACGTGTCAGCTTTCTGGAATGTGATTAATTGGGAGCAGGTAGCCGCTAATTACGCTGCTGCTCAGTAATCCCATATTTAAAATTATAAGAAGCCCTGCTCACACTGTGAGCGGGGCTTTTTTATGCGCTAGTAATTAGTCTAAAGTCTAGCGTCTGTTTCCTGAAATCTTAACTCTAAATTTTTACCAGTTAAAAACACGGTTTACTATCTTCGCCTTATGACTTTAGAAGAAGAATTATTAGAATTAGCCATTAGAGAAGACATCGGAGATGGAGATCATTCTAGTCTTTCATGTATTCCTCATGATGCTATGGGGAAAGCTAGATTACTAATTAAGGAAGATGGAATTCTAGCAGGGCTGGAGGTAGCCGCAAGAGTTTTTAAGAGGTACGATGCTGATTTAGAGGTGGAAGTACTTCTTAAAAATGGAGATGAAGTAAAATACGGAGATATAGGGTTATACGTATCTGGTAGAAAACAGAGCATCCTTTCTGCAGAAAGAGTAGTTCTTAACCTCATGCAGAGAATGAGTGGAATAGCTACGAACACTGCAAGAATAATGAAGCTCGTAGAAGGAACTTCAGTAAAGATATTAGATACACGTAAAACCACTCCTGGATTACGCTGGTATGAAAAGAAAGCTGTAGAAATAGGAGGAGGGACCAACCATAGATTCGGTCTGTATGATATGATTATGCTAAAGGACAATCATATAGACTATGCTGGAGGAATAGAGAAAGCCATTTCTAAAGCTAAATCCTATTTAAAAGAGAAAGGAAAAAATATCCCTATAGAAGTAGAAACTAGGAATATTGATGAGGTAAAAGAAGTACTCAAGTATGGTCCTGTAGACAGAATTATGCTCGATAACTTTACATCTGATGAAATAAGAGCAGCACTAAAAGTAATAGGCGGAGAGTGCGCTACAGAAGCCAGCGGTGGAATTACAGAAGAAACAGTAAGAAGTTACGCAGAAACAGGTGTAGATTATATCAGTATGGGAGCATTAACGCATAGTGTAAAGAGTCTAGATATTAGTCTAAAAGCTATAGAAATTTAAGCGTGTTAAATCTAGTAGAGCGCATACAGGCCACTCGTCTCTATAAAAAATGGAGAATTCTATCGGAGAGGATAAAACCTATCGGCTTCGAGGGGTTAACGCTTTATGCGGTAGGTAATTTCTTTTTGGATGGTCTTAAACAAGGTGCGCTTACTACACGTGGAGCTGCCATAGCATTTCGATTGTTTCTGGCCTTTTTTCCGGCTATCTTGGTGATGCTCTCACTTATTCCTTTAGTTCCTATAGTAGATTTTCAAGACAACTTATTTGCCGCTATAGAACAGGTCCTGCCTGGAGATACATTTGCTTTATTCGAACAGACCATAGCCGATTTAATTCTGAACAAGCACAATGAGGTGCTTTCTGCCTCGTTTTTAGTCGGTTTATTTTTTGCTAGTAACAGTATTAACGCCATTCTTAGTGGGTTTAATGGCTCTGTGAATCTAGAGAAGAAAGGAGGGTTGTTAAAAACCAGGTTATTCTCCTTGGGAGTCTTGTTTGTTATGGCATTAGTGGTAGTAGTCTGTATGGCTCTAGTCACGCTGAGCGAAGTGATTTTTGACTATGGTTTTGCCCGAGTAGACATGAATGAGGGCTTAGCACAGTTTTTAGTATCCTCGGTCCGTTATATTATTATTATCACTCTAATCTATAGTGTGGTCACGGTGCTTTACAATGTAGGGAACTTAGACATGAAAAAGTTTAAGTTTTTCTCTGCTGGTGCCATGCTTACCACTATATTTTTCTTGATGACTACCATAGGGTTCGCCATTTATTTAAATAACTTTGGGAACTATAACGAGCTCTACGGTACACTTGGTACGCTTGTTGTTCTTTTGGTTTGGTTGGATTTTAACTGTTTAATTTTACTTTTAGGTTTTGAGTTAAATGCGAGTATTTCAAAAGCCACACTGCTATCTGATATTAAGTTAGAGCCTAAGATGGAAGCTTAACACAATTAGTAAAACAGAAAATAAAAAATGAAAAAAGTACTCTTTTTAAGCTTTTTGCTTTGCCACGCTATCCTTCTGTCAGCTCAGTCTTTTACCGGGAAATGGAAAACTATAGATGATGAAACGGGTAGGCCTAAATCCATAATAGAGGTATATGAACGCGACGGAAAGATCTGCGGAAAAATCATCAAGTTATTCAGAACTCCTGACGAAGATCAAGATCCTAAATGCAAAGAATGTAAGGGAGATAAAAAAGGCCAAAAGATTATAGGGATGGTAATTATGGAAGGCTTAGTTTGGGATGTCGATGAGTATGACGATGGAACGATTCTAGACCCTAATAATGGAAAAATATACGACTGTAAAATCTGGTTAGAAGATGG
>DDEI01000013.1:14306-28430 GCA_002336675.1 Flavobacteriales bacterium UBA1958
CTCCTTAGAAAAGAAAGATACAGAAAAAGGCGCTTTTTAAGAACGCCTTTTTTGATTTCATCAAATGATTTTTTCTGCTAGTAATTTGAAATAGGAGTCATTGAGTGAGGTTTAATTCCGCTAGATTAATTTTTGAGCCAGCTAGAAGGATTGAGCGGAGTTCCTCCTTTTGCATCTACTCTCCAAACCTCTAGGTGAATTACAGTATTAGAGCCTTGATCTAATACTATTCCTATAGAATCATTTAAAGCCACATTCTGACCTTCTTTTACATTTATGGCACCCAAGTTGGCGTATACTGTTTTGTAATTCCCATGGGTTACTATCACATTAAATCCAGCTCCTGGGATAGAGAATACAGAAGTTACCTTTCCAGCGAATATTGTGAGGATAGAAGAGCTAGCATCTGTGGAGATATCTACTCCATTATTATAGGTGACTATTCCTTTTAACGAAGGGTGAGCATGTTCACCAAATGTATTAGTTATTACTCCTCTGTTTACCGGCCATGAGAGGAACCCTTTATTTTTAATGAAGTTTTCTGATATCATCTTGCCCTCTGGGGTCAGCGTAAAGGCTCCGTTGGATTTAGCCCTTTCTGCTGCTAGCTCTGATTCTATAATCCGCTTAATAGCCTGATTTAGTTTTTTACGCTCTTTTTCGTGTTTTTGAACTTCAGCTTTTAAGGACTTTTCTTCTTTTTTTAGACCATTTAAAGCCAGTTGTTGTTTGCTCTTATCATCTGCTAAACTTCTTTTTTCCACTTCTTGAGTGGTGATGAGCTCTTCGCTTTGCTTTTTTATTTCTTTGATCTTGGCAATTTTTTCTGTCAATTCTTGCTGTGCCATTTGAATAGATTTGGCATGCTGTTTACGAACTTCTGTGTACTGCTGAATGTATTTCAGGCGCTTATAAGCGAGGTTAAAATCATCTGCTGCAAAAATGTACATCAGCTTGCTATAGCTATTTTTATTCGTATAAGCATGGTAAAGCATATCTGCATACTCCTCTTTTAAAGAAGAAATGTCATTTTCCATAACAGAGATCTGATTATTAATCTTGTTTATAGAAACATTGCTATATTGAATATCTTGATTGTAATTGGAAATAAGCTGCTTTCTAAGAGAAATCTGTTTATTGATTAATGCTAATTCGTTTTGAGTTTTTTTCTTAGAATTAGTCGTTTTCTTAATAAGTCCCCTGGTATAAGATATTTTTTCTTCTATTCGTTGACGTTGTTTTTCTAGTTCAGATTTATCTTGTTTGCTCGATTGAGTTTGTGCTGTAACCACCGCAGCAAAGAGTATTATACTAATAATAATAGCGCCTTTCAAACTTTTCAGGAACATTGAACGTAACTTCATAGGGCTTGTTAAATTTTATTTTAGTAGTCTCCGCCTTTATCTCTTGAGACTGAAAAGGGTCAGTGATTACTAAACGACTCAAAAATGGAAATAATTGTGATTCCTTTTCTTTATAGTCTTCATGAGTTATTTCCAGTGTCCTGTTAGAATATAAATCGTTAAAAATAGTCTTAGTTAATTTATAGGTCAAACCATCTAGCCAATATCGCTTTATAAGTAGGTCTTTCTCATTTGAACGGTTAAGGATTCTATTCGTTCTTCTATCTGTAGTATCTGCAAAAATGGTATCCACATTAAAATCCATTTCTCTTTCGTTGACTCCAGTTACGAGTTTAAGTTTGCGGTTGTACTTCTGAACGAGCAAGTATTCTCCGCCCTCTATATTTGACTTTAGTTTATCGTCCTTTCTATTTAGCTCGACAGGCTCACCAGTTAGAATGTTTTGAATCATATTATAGTTGAAATCGCCTTCTAATTGATTATTTATTCCCTTGAAGTCTCCCATGTAATAATGCTTATCTCCTGGGATTTTGCTGATGTACTTTACAGAGTCTCGGGTTATAACCACTTTTATTATCTCTAAACCCAGAGCTGGGCTGATAGATATAGCTATAACACTATCTTTTTTTATTCTGATAGTGGTTTTAAAGGATTTTTTTTCATCTCCTATTTTTGCTTCTACCTTTGTCCTCAAAGAAAGCCATTCGTAAGCTAATTCCGTTTTCTCTAACTTATTTAATAGTCCAGCAGGCGTCTTTCCTTTTAATGGTTTACCGTTTTGTAATCTGCGATCATTGCTGCAGCCAACCAGAGTAATAGCCATAATGATAGTCACTAAAAGATATGTGAAGAACCTAAAACTATTTAGAGATGTATCTTTCATCAGCTATTTTAATTTCTATTAGATTAGAGGTCCCGCCTATGGCTTGAGCTTTTTCCCAATATGCTATTGCTTCTGGAATTTTTCCTAATTTGGCGTGAATATCACCTGCTAACTCTAGCGTTCTTCCAGTTTTATCTCCCCCGTGATCTAGTGATTGTTGTATCCATTTCTGTGCCATTTCTAGCTCTTCATTTTGAAAAAGAAGAAAAGCGTAAGTGTCTTCTAGTATTGGATGATTGACTAGAAGAGCTATAGCTTTATTAATAAGAGACTTGGCCTTGACATTGCTTTGCTTTCTTTCTGCTAGGCAGTATGCATAGTTGTTCTTTATGAAGGGGTCTTGATCATTTTCTACTAAGGCTTTTTGAAAAACTTCATCTGATTTTTGGAAATTTCCTACTGAGTGAAATGTAATGCCCAATTGTGAATTAAACTTGGCTTTTAAGAGTTTATTATTTATGATGAGACTTTTACCTGTCTCCAGAGAAGAAATAGCCTTATAAGTTTCTCCTAATTTAGCCAGTGCCATTCCTTCATAAAGATAAAACTCAGGTTGTAATGGGAATAAGAGCTGGGCATCTTTTCCAGTTTTTTTAATATTTTCAAATTCTCCAGCTTGAAACTCGCTATTGATTACTGTTAACCATAGACTTAAGTCATTAGGTTCTATTTCCAGAGCTTTTTTGTAGCTATTAATAGCTGAGATACTTAACCCTTTGACATCTGCTAAATCACCAGAGATCTTCCAAACATCGGCATCGGTAGGGTGCGCGCTTTGAAGCTTAGAGATTAATAAATCCGTATTTACCTTCATGTCTTTGGATTCAATGATAGAAACCAAGATCTGAAGCTTCGTGTTTACAGAGCTATTAGGGTCTGAAAACCCTTTTTCTAATGCTTTGTTACTCTGTTCAGTTTTTCCTTGTGCAGAATATATTTCTGCTAGTGCTAAGTGAGTGTTACCATCTTCTGCATCTATACTTATTATTTTCTCGAATGCTTCTAAGCACTTGTGTAGTTGTCCCGTTTCATTATAATGAGTTGCTATATTTCTTAAGTATGCCAGATTTTCAGGAGAAAAGTCACTAAGTTTAATTAGTTCATTAAGTCCACTTTCTGCATCTCCTAGAGATTTATATATTTCGTATTTCTCTCTTGTTAAGTCTTCATCTATTCCCATTATAGACTCTATTTCGTTATAGGCTTTTAAGGCAGTTTTGTAGTCCTTATTATATCTGGATAGGCTAGCTAGTTTATCTCTATAGTCTACGTCATCTAAATCTCTCTCAGCTATGCTTTTTAGGGTTAAAATTCCGGAAGAAAGGTCTCCAGTCTCTACTTCTATGTCGGCTTTTAATCGAGCATACCAAAGATTATGATGTGCCAGAGAAGTTGCTTTTTTAATATATTCTAAACCACTACTGAAATTTCCTTTCAGTGTATCAAGTTTCGCTAATTCATAATAAATAGCATCCTCCTGGTTATCATAATCCAGACAGGCTAGAAATTGTTCATATGATTTTTCATAATTCTCAATGGCTTTTTCCTTTTGAGCCTGGAAAAAAGTCAATTGAAACTTCTCTTGAGTAATGGCGGTTTTAACAGTGTCTGAATATCCTTTTTCAACATCTCTATTCACCTTGCATGAGAATAAAAAGAACCCGCTAAGTATGACTACTGATATGACTTTCGTATGTTCTTTCAAATTATTTGCCTTGTGCAGAATAGTCTCCAATACTTACTTCTTTAATATCAGACTTGTAGTCTACGAAGTTACCTATCATAGAGTTATCAAAATTTCCGTTTTTTATAGTCGTATTGGTTTGAATGATAGAGTTACTTATAACGGATTTTTCGATGTGTGAATTGTCACCTAGACTTACATGGGGTCCTACAACACTGTTTTCTATAATTGCATCTTTACCTATGTAACATGGCGGAATAATTACAGAGTTTACGATTTTTGCGCTTGAGTCTACCAGGTCTTTATCTTTATTGTAGTGCAGTACTCGCTGATTAGTTCTTACCGTAGCATTTTTATTTCCGCAGTCCAACCAGTCCAAAACAGCACCAGGAGTGAATTTCATTCCTTTCTCTGTCATGTTTTTTAACGCATCTGGTAATTGGTACTCTCCTCCCTTGATTATTTTATTATCTATCAGGTACTGAAGTTCATTCTTTAGAGTTTCACCATCTTTGAAATAATAGATTCCTATCATAGCTAAATCTGAGACAAAATCTTTAGGCTTCTCAATAAAATCAGTTATGATGAATTCATTATTTACTTTTACCACACCGAACTCCTCTGGGTTACTTATTTTCTGTACCCACAGTATTCCATCTTGAGACTCATCAAGTTTGAAGTCTGCTCTAAATAAAGTATCGGCAAATGCCACTATCACATGACCATCTAAGCACTCTTGAGCGCACAGGATAGCGTGAGCAGTTCCTAAAGCCTCTTTTTGATGAAATATTTTTCCTACAGCACCTAGGTTGGCTGCTATCTCTTTTAGGTCATTTTCTATTTCTGTACCGAAATCACCAATTATGAATCCTATTTCTGTTATTGGCTCATGACTAATTTCAGCAATATCCTCTACTAACCTCTGTACTATTGGTTTCCCAGCTATCGGTAATAGTGGTTTAGGGGTCGTTAATGTGTGGGGTCTCATTCGTTTCCCCATACCTGCCATTGGTACTATTATTTTCATCTTGATAAGGTAGTTATTGTTTTCCTGTGCTTCCGAATCCGCCTTCTCCTCTATCCGTAGAAAGTAATTCCTCCGTAATTTCCCATTCTACTCTTTCGTATTTCGCCAGCACTAGTTGTGCCACTCTCTCGCCATTATTAACCGTAAAAGCTACTTTGGATAAATTGATAAGTAGAACTTTTATCTCTCCTCTATAATCTGCGTCTATGGTTCCTGGAGAATTAAGTACAGTTAATCCATGCTTATAAGCTAGCCCACTTCTAGGTCTTATCTGTGCTTCGGTTCCTTCCGGGAAAGCCGCGTGTAAACCTGTAGGGATCAGAACTCTTTCCAATGGCTCAAGCTGTATCGGTGCCTCTATGTTTGCTCTTAAGTCCATGCCCGCGCTATTTAAAGTTTCATACTTAGGTAGCGCATGTTTTCCCTTATTTATTACTTGAACGTTCATCTATTTTCCGGTAAATAAAGGTTTTCTTTTTTCTATAAATGCTAAAGTTCCTTCTTTGAAATCTTCAGTTCCAAAGCATTTGCCAAATTCTGAGATTTCTGTATCGAAACCATTCACTCCATCGATAAATCCAGCATTCACTGATTTTATAGCGTGGCTAATCGCTTTAGGTGAATTTCTAGAGATACGAGTAGCCATTTTTTGGCAAGTCGCTAATAGTTCTGATAGAGGAACTACATGGTTTACCAAGCCCATTCTATAGGCATCTTCAGCCGAAATCATTCCTGCCGTAAGTATGAGTTCGTAGGCCCTTCCTTTTCCTACTAATTGAGCTAGTCTTTGAGTTCCTCCATAACCAGGAATTACTCCTAAGCTTACTTCTGGTAAACCCATTTTGGCATTTTCGCTAGCCACTCTAATGTGAGCACTCATAGCTAATTCTAATCCACCACCTAAAGCGAATCCATTTACAGCTGCTATAACAGGTGTAGATAGATGTTCTATTTTATCAAAAAGGTTTTGGTGTCCTTCTTTGCTCAGGGCAGCACCCTGGTCTATATTAAAATCAGAAAACTCTTTGATGTCTGCCCCAGCTACAAAGGCTCTCTCTCCAGATCCAGTTAGGATAATTGCTTTTATTTGCGTGTCTAATTCTGATTTATCCAGTAAATCAGAGAGCTCATTGATGGTAGACTTGTTTAGCGCATTTAGCTGATTAGGGCGATTTATTGTTATGATTCTAAGTCCTTCCCCGTCTTTGAATAAGATATTCTCCACTAGTAAAATTATTATTATTGCTTTACAAAGGTAATGGAAGTTCTAAGAAAACTATTAGGTACTAGAAGTAATGGTGAATGCCGTAAAGTTAATTTGTGCTAATAATACGGGTGGGTGCTTTTGCAAATAGAAACTGTTCACGTTTTCCTGTTAACTGTTATAGCTTCCATGGAAAGTAATAATCTACATACTAAGTAACTTTAAGCGCTAGAATGAAAGTAATAGTAGCTTTAATGTTAATCGCCATCTGTGGTTATATGGGTCATGAGATCTGGAATTCCCAGAAGAAGGATTTTAGAGAGGAACTGGTTTTAAATGAAGATTATTTGGCAGGTGCTAACGATGTCGTTTTCTGGAGGCCGCTGAGCTCTTCCCTCAATTTGTGTGAACTTCCACATTGGAATAGTTTGTCTCAACCCACAGGAATGGGAAGGTTCGTGGAAATGCTGAATAAAGAGTTTTCTAAATCTGGATTAGCTGAGGATATAGGGGTGAAGATATTTTTGATAGATAAGTCATTCATGGCTGTTGTTACTGGGAGCTCTGAGGTCATAGAGACCGTGACAAAAGGATTCTTTAATGTTTCTGTCATTCCTGAAAGTATGGAGCTTGTTAATGCGGACTTAAGAGGTCGATATTCGTTCGGTAGATTGATTGTTTCGCCTTCTTTAGAAATCATGACTTCTGTATTGGCTAAAGCTGAAAGTCAAGTTGCGCTTAGTTTCGATGAGTCTTCTGAGCTCTCATGGTACTCTAAATCTAATGCGGCGAAATGGTTTACTCATAATGAAATAGGAGCTACAGGAACCTCACATGTTAGATTTAAAAAACGTAATGGGTTTGTTTATGGATACGGATTTATCCCGGATTCTTTGGTTAGTCCAGAGTCGGTTGATCTCAATTATAGTATATGGGATTTCCAACTTCCGGGTAAGCCTAGCCAGTTTAAAATAGAACAGTTTCCCATAAGAGCTTTGGATGCAGAAATTATAGAGGCTGCAGAAGTAGAATGTGACTGTGATGCCAGAATAGCGTGGAAATCATGGAATACGAATCAAGTTTACTTGTTTAATCAGAATGGGATAGAGTTTTATGGGTTGCATTGTTTGGAGGGGGTTCCAGCTCGAGCAGGACTTTATTCTTTTATAGCTGATAAGGCTGAAATGTATAAGGGATATCAGTTAAGAAGTTTAATCTCTGGGACTGGGGTTAGCGGGTTATATGCAGATATGTTTGGGAAAGAGGTAAGTTGTTTTATAGATTTGGAAGAACAGGTTTTTTTCTTTACTTCTCGAGTAGAAGCCAAGGCATTTATTAATGGAATTCAGAATTCATCTTTTAATGACATCATAGCACCTGAAATACAGGAGTTCTTGTTGCTCAGTCCTAATTATACCGCTTACACTTCATCTGCAAAAGGAAATACTCCTATTGTTTATCAGTTCGAAAAACAAGATAAAGGAAGGTATTATCATGCTTTATGGAGGGCAGATGAAAGAGAGGAGTTTAAGGTTAATAGCGATAATAGTGAGGAGCAGTTGGCGGAAACTATTATCGCTAATAAATGGGAGAAACAAACAAGCGGAAAGGTTACGCAGGCTCCGTTTGTCTTTACTAATCACTATACCAAGGAGAAAGAAATAGCTATTATATCAGATCACTCGAGGATTATTATGTTAAATAGCGCAGGTAAGGAGCTCTGGAGTAGAGGCTTGCCCGAGAGTATAAGTGGGAAGCTACATCAGGTTGACCTCTTTAGAAACAATAAGTTTCAGTTAGTCTTCTCTACGAAAAACTATCTAATAGCGCTAGATAGAAATGGGAAAGATGTAGAAAATTTTCCTATAAAATTCAGCTCACCTAGCAGTTCTGCAGTTAGTGTTATGGATTATGATGGGAAAGGACAGAATAGACTTTTAGTGCCTCTAGTAGATGGGTCATTGAAAAATTACAACTGTGATGGTAAAGAAGTAAATGGCTGGAAACATAAAGCAGAAGAATCTCCTATAGTATCTTCTGTTCAGCATTTGATACTAGATCGAAGAGATTATCTTTTAGCGGCGAAGAAAAATGGAGAAATAGCTATTTATAAGAGAGATGGAAAACTCAGATACACCCAGGAGTTAAAGTTATCTCACTATGATGGAAAGGAAATTTCTATCTTACCGTCCAAGACTATAGAAGAAGTGATATTAATTTATGGAGATACTGCAGGAAATTTAGTTCAATCTAAACTGTCGTTAGAACAAAATGAAGGCGAGAATTTAGGTTTAGCTAGCGCAGAAAAAAGTATTATTTATAATCTAGTAGATGGGAGTGGCCCAGATTTCTTGATGTCTAAAGGCACTCGTCTATCGCTTTATAGTGAGAAGCATGAGCTTAAGTTTTCTACTGATTTTGATTCCGCGTTAACTGGAGCTTTGCAATGTTTTTCTCTCAACAACAAAAAGTACATAATAGTAAATGAAGGGTCCAATGTTTACCTTTTAAATACGCGGGGAGAATCATATCCTGGATTTCCTGTTTATGGAGGAGGTAGATCAGTGTTGGTAGATTTGGATAAAGATGGGTCGTTAGAGTTAATTACATCAGATGTTCAAGGGTTGATTATTTGTTACGAATTATAGTAAGGGGAGCTCGCTTATGCGCCGGTGATGTTCAAACTGGAATGACTTATAACTTCGATCTAGATGCTTTAAAGTTTCCTGCTGATCTATACATCTTACAAGTAATTCAAGAAGATGATATAACTACTGAAAAGTTCATTGTAACTAAGTAAGACAAATACACGATAATTAATTATTCGATTATACATTGTTTATTCTAAAAGCCCCTTGGGAAAACACGGGGCTTTATATATATATATATTTAAAAGTGATTAACTAATATTCCCCCAGTTAGGTTTAAATGCTTTTAACCGCTGAAGTTCCAGGTTTAAGGAAGCATGTTTAGGTTTGGCTAGAGCCTCATCGTCATTCAGAATGTTAACGGCTAGTTCTCTGGCTTTGGCTAGAATTTTTTGGTCTACTGCTAAGTCGGCTATCTTTAAATCTAAAGCTCCACTTTGTTGAGTCCCCATAATATCTCCTGGGCCTCTTATTTCTAGGTCTACTTGTGCTATTTCGAAACCATCATTCGTAGAACACATGGTTTGGATTCTCCGCTTAGATTCTGGTGATTTTAGCTTACCAGTCATTAGAATACAGTGACTTTGCTCCGCGCCTCTTCCTACTCTTCCTCTGAGCTGGTGAAGCTGAGATAACCCAAATCTTTCTGCATTTTCTATAACCATTACAGAAGCATTAGGAACATTAACTCCCACTTCTATTACTGTGGTGGCTACTAGAATTTGAGTCTCTTTTTTTATAAAGCGATTCATCTCATACTCTTTGTCAGAAGATTTTTGCCTGCCATGAACTATGCTAATCTGATACTCTGGTCTTGGAAATCTTTTCTCTAGCGCTTCATGCCCGTCATAAAGGTCTTTTAACTCAGAGAGCAGCTCACTTTCAGATTCTTCTATCAGTGGATAAACCACGTAGACTTGACGTCCTTTTTTTATCTCCTCTTCCATAAAACCAAATACGTGCAGTCTACTGCTATCGGTTTTATGCACCGTAGTTATAGGTTTCCTTCCTGGCGGCAGTTCGTCTATGGTGCTTACGTCTAAGTCGCCATATAAAGTCATGGCTAGAGTTCTAGGTATAGGCGTGGCGGTCATGACTAAAACATGCGGAGTGATTTCCGCTTTTCCCCAAAGTCTAGCCCTCTGTTTTACACCGAATCTGTGCTGCTCATCTATGATAGCCAAGCCTAAATTCTTGAACATAACCACGGGTTCTAAAAGGGCATGGGTTCCTATGAGAAATTGCAACGCGCCACTTGCTAACTCCTCATGAATCACCTTCCGCTTAGACTTTGGAGTGTTCCCAGTCAATAGTTTTACCGTAATTGGAAAGTTTTTCAGGAGTTCAGAGATTCCTTCAAAATGTTGGATAGCCAATATTTCAGTAGGAGCCATCAAACAAACTTGATAATTATTATCAATTCCTAATAGAGCTGTGAGCAGAGCTACGATAGTTTTACCGCTTCCTACATCTCCTTGAATTAATCTGTTCATGTGAGCTCCGTAGCGCACATCACGCCTTACTTCTTTGAGTACCCTTTTCTGTGCGCCTGTTAAATCAAACGGAATTCCATTTTCGTAGAACTCAGTAAATAATTTCCCTACTTTTTTGAATGTGACACCTTTCATTTTAGTGGTCACTTTCACTTTGTTGGAGACCAGTATAAGTTGAAGGAATAGCAGCTCTTCTAGTTTTAACCTTGTAAGCGAGCGTTGCAATAAAGCCAATGCTCTCGGTCTATGCAAATGAATAGAAGCTTCTTCTTTAGAAGGTAATTTATACTTCTCTAGAATTTCCGAGGGCAGTGTCTCTGGAATTTGATGTCTCAATAATTGCAGTAGGTTTATCACTATACTTTCGATTCCCTGAGAGTTTAGGCCAGTTCTGTTGCATTTCTCTGAGCTTCTATATACAGGCTTGAAAGGGGTCAGTTTTAATTTGGCCTCATTTACCTTGGTAACTTCGGGGTGTGAGATAGACCAGGTGTTTTTAAATCTCTTAGGTTTTCCGTAAACGACAAATTCTTCATCGTAATTCAGTCCGTTTCTAACCCATTGAACTCCCTTGAACCAAGCCAATTCTATTTCCCCAGTTTCATCTTCAAATAAGGCATTTAGCCTTTTCTTATTTCCAACCCCAACTTCTTTTAGAGATTTGAATTTCCCTTTAACCTGCAATGGTAGTTCATCAGATTGAATTTCAGATATACGATGAAATTGAGATTTATCTATATATCTAAAAGGATAATGCTCTAATAAATCCCGATAGGTAAATATCTGAAGTTCGGTTTTCAATAGGTCAGCTTTTTTAGGGCCTACACCTTTTAAAAACTCGATAGGAGTTCCGAGTATGCTTGTTGTTTTTATTGAGCTCATTTAAACGTGGTGCAAGTTAGTGCTACTGACAGAAATTAAAAAACATAAAGAAGGAGTTAGTGCACAATATATGGTTCTTTTGAAAGAAGGAAATAATAGTGTAATTTCAGCAGATGTTAAAACTATCTCTATCAAGTTTATTAGGCTTTCTGCTCATCTTAATTTTTTCTCACTCTTCTTTTTCACAGCTCACTTGGGCTGATGATGCTGCTGAAATTGTCTTTGAAAATTGCAGCGCCTGTCATAATGATAATGGAATAGCGCCGTTTTCGTTGATGGATTATGAAAGTGTTTCAAATAATTCTGGAGCTATAGAAGAAGCCGTTTCTGATGAGTATATGCCACCATGGACTGCTGATGACGGTTATCAGAGTTATGCACACAGCAGAAAGTTAACGCCAATAGAAAAGAGCACTCTTCTTGCATGGTTAGATGATGGAATGGCGCAAGGGGATTTGGCTGATACTCCTCCAGCCCCTGTATACTCTAATGAAGGGTTTATCCAGGCTGAACCTGATTTGGAGATGACTATGGAGCCGTATACCAGCACTGCTACTTTTAATCAGGATGATTATATCTGCATATCACTTCCTACCGGTTTAACAGAGGATAAAAAATTAAAGGCTTATGAGGTCGTTCCTGGAAACCCAACTATTCTGCACCATTGTTTAGTTTATATTGATGATACAGGCAATTACCCTACGGATTTTAGTGGTCAATGCGTTGGCCCTAATGACGATGAAGGCTTGCTAGGAGGATATACTCCTGGAGCTGTTCCTACTGTTTTTCCTAGTAATGGAGATGATATAAATATGGGGATTACTATTCCTGCAGGCTCTAATATAGTCCTGGCTATGCATTATCCCCATGGGAGTGCAGGTGAGATAGATCAAACTAAGATCAGATTATTTTTCTATGATGACGATGTGGAGATAAGAGAGGTGCTTACTTATCCTCTTTTATCTAATTGGACGTTTAATATTCAGGCCAATACCCAGGCAGAGGTGATGGCTCAGTATGGACCTATTACTGAAGATTTATCTGTTTTGAGTGTGTTCCCTCACATGCATTTATTAGGGGAGTATATTAATAGTTTTGCGGTTACTGGTGATAATGAAACCATTCCTTTGGTTAAAATTCCTCACTGGGATTTTGAATGGCAAGAGTTTTATTTCTTTCAGAACATACAACATGTTCCATCCGGATCTATTTTTTATGCGAATGGAACTTACAATAACACAAATACAAATCCACACAATCCAAACAGCCCACCTCAGAATGTAGGGGCTGGGTTGAATACTTCTGACGAAATGTTCTTGGTTTATTTCCATTTCCTAGAATACCAAGAAGGAGATGAGGATTTAAATCTTACCGACCTCACCTCGCTTCCTTCATCTTTAACTGAAATTAAAGTGACTGAGGAGGCTTTTATAAATGTATATCCAAACCCTACTTCAGAAACAGTAAGATTTTCATTCAATCTAAATTCAGCAGCTAGTGGTAGCTTATATGTTTATGACGGTTTTGGCGGGATAGTGAATAAGGTCCTTGATAGAGGGTCTTTAGCAGAAGGGTTTTCTGAGTACTCCATGGACGTGTCTAATCTAAGTTCGGGTGTTTATTACTATTCAGTAAGAATAGCCGGATTCCTCAAGGCAGGAAAGTTCATCGTTGAATAATTATGGATTTAGTAAATACAACATGGAGCAGCACCGAAAAGAATAAAGGAGAGAATAGCTTCAGCTATTGCTAACCCTCTTTTTTCGTTCGCCTTTACCACAGTGATTTTTTCTGTTTTTAAATAGTATGTTTATTATACTTTTCTTGGAAATTACTCCTAAATTCTTTGTAGTTATCTTTTATTTAGGCCTTCATAAGAGATTTTAACAGGATACCTAGTTAGCTGTAATTGTATAATTATTAGTATAAAAAAAAGGCCATTTCAATGTAATGGCCTTTAAAAGTTTTTGTTCGCTAGGAATAAGCCTAAGCGATCATCATCATAATAGGATTTTCAAGCATTCCCTTTAAGGTTTGAAGAAATTCAGAACCAGTAGCTCCATCTACCACTCTGTGGTCACAAGAAAGAGTCACTTTCATTCTATTTCCTACCACTATCTGTCCATTTTTCACTACAGGCTCCGTTCTAATTCCTCCTACTGCTAGAATACACGCGTCAGGGGGGTTTACTATAGCCGTAAACTCTTCTATGCCAAACATCCCTAAGTTAGAAATAGTAAATGTATTTCCTTCCCACTCGTGGGGTTGAAGTTTCTTATCTCTAGCACGAGTAGCATAATCAAGTACTTCAGTGTTTATATCAGACATAAGCTTCATATCTGCATGCCTAACAACAGGAACTAATAACCCTTCTTCAACAGCTACAGCTACGCCGATGTGCACGTGCTCGTTATATCTTATTTTATCTTCTAACCAACTAGAATTAATCTTAGGGTGCTTCTTTAAAGAAAGAGCAGTAGCCTTGATAACCATATCATTAAATGAAATCTTGATGTTATTGGCTTTTAAACTAGTTCTAGCAGCTATAGCGTGATCCATATCTATATCCATAGTTAAGTAGAAGTGCGGAGCGGTGAACTTGCTTTCGGCAAGTCTTTTTGCAATCACTTTTCTCATCTGGGATACATTTTCCTCAGTATAAGATTCTACTCCTACATTAGATTTATAGGCTCCCGATGCCATAGATCCCGAGTGATTTACAATATCTCTTTTTACCACTCTTCCTCCGTCTCCACTTCCGTCTACAGCACCTAAATCTATACCTTTATCATTAGCCATTTTCTTAGCCAAAGGAGAGGCTTTAACTCTACCGTTGTTGGTATGCGTGATTTTTTCTTCTGGAGCAGAAGCAATGACTGGTGCAGATATTTCCGCTTTGGGCTTTGGTATTTCTTTTGCAGTATCAGCTGGTGCAGTAT
>DDEI01000013.1:28771-32252 GCA_002336675.1 Flavobacteriales bacterium UBA1958
GCAGTATTACCCGGGGCAGAATTGCTTTTAAGTAACTCCGTAATATCTTCTCCTTTTTCTCCTAGAATAGCAAGTATAGAGTCCACAGGAGCAGTTTCTCCAGTTTGAACTCCTATATGCAATAAAACTCCATCCTGAAAAGAGTCAAACTCCATAGTAGCTTTGTCTGTTTCTATTTCAGCTAAAAGTTCTCCTGACTCTACAGGTTCGCCTACTTTTTTATGCCATTCAGCTACGACACCTTCAGTCATGGTGTCACTCAATTTCGGCATTTTTACTATCTCAGCCATATCTTTAAAATATATCTAGGGGTTTTATTAATCTCTTACGTAAGGATAGTCTGTCTGCGTATATACATCTTCGTATAATTCATGCGCTTTGGGTAATGGAGATTCCTCTGCGAATTTCACAGACGCTTCTACCACATTCTTTACGTCCGCCTGAATTGTCTTGATTTTAGCATCAGTTAGCCATTTATTCTTTTTAATCACGTCTAGTACATGATCAATAGGATCTTTGGCTTGATAATCCTTCACTTCATCTTTAGTTCTGTACTTCTGAGGGTCAGACATAGAATGGCCTTTATATCTGTAAGTCTCTATGTTCAATAAAGTAGGCCCGTCTCCTCTTCTCCCCCGAGCTGCAGCATCTGCTATAGCATCTGCGACTGCTTCAGGACTCATTCCATCTACAGTGAATGAAGGCATATCATAACTAGCGCCTAGTTTAGACATGTCTGCTACGTTAGAGGTTCTCTCAATAGAAGTTCCCATAGCATACTTATTATTTTCGATAACAAATATTACTGGGAGTTTCCATATCATAGCCATATTGAATGTTTCATGAAGAGAGCCTTGTCTAGCAGCTCCATCACCCATAAAGGTAATGGTTACATGATCTTCATTTCTATACTTATCTGCGAATGCTATTCCAGCTCCCATAGGAATTTGAGCCCCCACGATACCATGTCCACCAAAAAGATTTTTTTCTTTATCAAACATATGCATAGAACCGCCTTTTCCCTTAGATAGGCCTGTAGTTTTCCCATATAACTCAGCCATTACTCTTTTAGGGTCTGAGCCTAAAACTAGAGGGTGAGCATGGTCTCTGTATGCAGTAATTACGTTATCAGTGGGTTTTAACCCTACCGACATTCCTGCTAATACAGCTTCCTGTCCTATGTATAAGTGACAGAATCCTCCAAACTTTTGTTGGATGTACAACTGACCACACTTTTCTTCGAACTTTCTCATAAGTAGCATGTCTTCATACCACTTGATGTAAGTTGCTTTTGAATATTCTTTTTGCTTCATGCTAGAAGAAGCCCCTGCTTTTTTAGCTAGTGCTGTTTTGGTTGTTTTCTTGTTTGCAGCTGTTCCAGTTGCCATATCGTTCAGAATTGAATTACAAATATAGAATTGCTTATTGTAAATGAATGTTTTTAGTTCTTCTTTTTTAATCCTTTCTCAAAAAAGTATATTGGGAGAAGGCTCCGTGCGCTGGATAAAGTGTATATCTTACCCTTACTGCCTTGTAAAATTATTTCAATTTCTTGGTCTTGTTGTAGCTCTGTTTCTAATAAAACTTGTCTACAAACTCCGCAAGGAGCTATGGGAGAAGACACTTCAAAATCATCAGTAAATACGGTTATTGCCATTTTAATAAGCGGGATGTCTTTAAATTGATGTGCGGCATTACAAATAGCCGACCTTTCTGCGCATATTCCTGCCGGAAATGAGGCGTTTTCTTGATTTGAGCCTAAAATTATTTCACCATTGCGAAGCAAAGCTGCTGCTCCAACCTTAAAATTGGAATACGGACTATAAGAGTAACTTAATGCTTCCCTTGCTTTTAATAAAAGAGACAAGTCTTCACTGTTCATCTCTTGTTCCGATTCATACTGTTTTAGTTGAACTTTAATTTCTATATTCTTCAATTTAATTCTTGAGGTTTTCGCGTGTGAAATGTAACTATATAACCGTCTAATAAATACCTTATTTTTGACAGTTCCGTGAGTGAAATTAATGAAATATTAAGTCGGTTCAGACCAATCTCCTTAGATGAGATGGATTCTGTCAAGTTAATGGACAGAGTGGACACGAAATTTATGCTTAGTTCCAGAGGCTTTGGAGCCTTGTTGAACGAACTGCGTAAATCTTATAAGTGCCTAGAGGTAGAGGGAAACAGAGCTAGTAGGTACGAGACAGTTTATTTAGACACTGAGAAACTTGATTTTTATATCAAACATCACAACGGTAAAAGAAATAGATATAAAATTCGCTACAGGAAATATGTAGAGTCTGATTTGACTTTCCTAGAAATAAAGTTCAAGAACAATAAAAAAAGGACGGTAAAGAATAGGATGATAGTTCCAGGTATAGAATCTTCGCTCAGTGAAGATTCTGCTCATTTTATAAACGAAATATCAGGAATTGATTATGAGGTTTTGAATGTTCTTAGAAATGATTTTAGCAGGATTACCCTTGTAAATGAGGAGCTTCAGGAGCGGCTAACTTTGGATATGTCCCTGAAATTCCAAGCTTTTGGAGAGGTGGCGGAAATGGGTGATGTTTTAATTTGTGAGCTAAAGCAGGAAAAAGCGAAGAGAAACTCTCCTTTTTTAAGCGCCGTGAAAAATCACATTCATCGACCGATGAGGATAAGTAAATACTGCATGGGAATAGCCATGTTAAAAGAAGGAGTGAAGAAGAATAATTTCAAGGAGAATTTATTAATATTAGAAAAATTTAACGATGATAGTAGGGTGGCTTAATGAATCAATGATAAACATTTTTCAGAATGTTTCATTACTAGATGGTGCAGAAGGATTAAAATTCTTCGGGGTGAAGCTTATGGATGTGAAGGATTTTTCCAAATTACTTGTGAGGTTCTTGTTTAACTTATTTTTTGTGGTATTGCTTGTGAGGGGAGTATACTATCCAGCTCAGAGAAGGAAGGATTTCCTATTCAGTTATATCTCTCTCGGGATGATTATTTTTCTGCTTTGCTATGTGCTGGTAGACGTAGACATGGATACGGGATTTGCTCTAGGACTCTTTGCTATATTCGGAATAATTAGGTATCGAACCGATGCTATTCCCATAAAAGAGATGACTTATCTATTTATAGCGATAGGCCTTTCTGTCTTAAACGCTCTATCTGGCTCTAAGGTAAGTTATGCTGAGCTGGGATTTGCGAACATGGCTGTAATAGTGGCCACTTATGGATTAGAAAAAGTTTGGCTTCTAAGGCATGAAGAGAGCAAAATAATAGTCTATGAAAAAATAGAGCTCGTTAAATCTCAGAATCATGAAGCTCTTATAGAAGATATTCAGAAAAGAACTGGCATCAACGTCACTAGGATAGAAGTGGGAAAGGTTGATTTTTTGAGAGATACTGCAAATGTAACCATCTTCTATTATGAGGATGACCAGCCAAATAAATAAAAGAATTAATTCTTGAAGATGAGAGCGGTAGCGTA
>DDEI01000013.1:32647-33819 GCA_002336675.1 Flavobacteriales bacterium UBA1958
ATAGAAATTTGATTTTCTTCAATATCCATGACTTTAGCTAAGCACTTTTTCATTTCTGGAATGTGCGGGTTAACTTTCGGTAATTCTAAGCATATAGTAGTGTCCAAATTACCTAATTCGTATCCTTTATTGCGCAGCAATGAGAACACTTCCTTTAGTAATTTTTTACTATCTATACCTTTGTACTTAGGGTCTGTGTCAGGGAAGTGAAAACCTATATCTCTTAAGTCAGCTGCTCCTAGAACAGCATCACAGATTACATGAATTAGAACGTCAGCATCTGAATGACCGACTGCTCCTTTAGTATGTGGAATTTTGATTCCTCCTAGCCAAAATTCATGGTTTTCTGCTAACTGATGCACATCAAAACCAAAGCCTATTCTGAAATTCATTTAGATTTATTAGGAGTCTGAGCCGCTTCCAGACAAATTCATATTTAAACCAAATCGCAGCGTGTTGGCCAGAGGGTTTTGGTTTCTGGTGGATATGAGGTATGACATATCTATAGAGAATACTTGAAATTTAACTCCAGCTCCTAGAGTAATAAATTGTCTATTTCCTTTTGTAGGATCTTCGTGGAAGAATCCAGTTCTGAAGGCAAATTGGTTAGCGTATACATACTCTAACCCTAATGAAATGTTGATTTCTTTCATTTCTTCTCTGAACCGAGAGCCATTTACTACATAGTACTCCTCATTTTCGTCCAGTAGAACCGAGCCAGGAGCATCGTTAAATGAACCAAATATTCCTGCAGCTACTCCTACATCAGGATCTCTGCCAGAAACGAGATCTCCTATGTTGTAAAGCTCAGTATCTTGTTGAGCATAAGTTCCATTTGTGGGAACTAATAGCTTATTGAAGTCAGTCGTAAAAGTCAACTCGTTGTACTCATCTAAGTACATGCTTAGCGCTGTTCCTAGTCTGAGGTTAGCGGGCAGGAAATCTCTGTCTGCAGTCTCTGTGTATGCTATTTTAGCACCTATATTAGAAACGTTCATTCCTATATTCAAGCGAGCATCTTTCCCTCCAATTTTAAGGTCTGGGTTGGTATAAAAGATAGATACATCTGCTGCAGCACTTCTACCGGCTTTAGAACCTGCTCCATTTACTCCTATACCACCTGTTAAATTTGAATGGATATATCTTCCTGCGAACCCTCCACTTAATTTGTC
>DDEI01000081.1:0-11134 GCA_002336675.1 Flavobacteriales bacterium UBA1958
ACCTCCTGCACCTATTTTAGTCATGACTACCTCCAAGGCAGAAACTCCCTCCTTCTCATGCATACCGATTGGGATACCTCTCCCGTTATCGATTACTTTAACTGCGTTTCCTTCTAGAATGGTCACATGAATGGTGTCGCAGTAACCTGCCATAGCTTCATCTATGGAGTTATCTACTACCTCATAGACCAAATGGTGTAAACCTCTTACACCTACGTCACCGATATACATGGAAGGCCTTAACCTCACATGCTCCATTCCCTCTAAGGATTGGATGCTACTGGCGTCATATCCTTTTATTGGTTCTTCGCTCATTATATATGTCTTAAAATCTTAATCGAATTAACATGAAAAACCGCAGCGCTAAAAGCGGTCTATTACTTAGGGTAAAGATACGGAATTCAGGAGGGAAAGTAGCGTTGCAATACCAGTAAATAGGGGGGCTTTTCCACATAATTTCACAGTTATTCACAATGAAAATTTATACCGAATAATAGCGCGCCAAAAGGGCTAGAACTCAAGACCTAGAAATCTCCGTTAAAAGCTATACGTGGCTCCTCCCATTAGATTAAACCGTTGAACAGGATAAGCATTAAATCGCTGATACTTTCCCGCTATCATGTTATTAATCTGAACAAAAACAGATAGCCTTTTGGTATATCTATACTCCCCTTTTAGAGTAACATCTACAAATGGCTCTAAAGTATACGCGTAAAAGCTATTACTGCCGACCGTAACGAGCTCTCCACCCGGCTCCTCGGAAGTGATATCTACAATCTCCACTAAAGATTTCGCTCTTCTTTTTCCTAGCGCAGCTATCTCTAGCTCAGCTATCAACTTCTTCTCTATGTTATAACTAGCGCTTATGGCGATCTTATTATTAGGCTGGTTCCAGACCTCCTCTTCATCTCTGTCATCATAAATAAAGAAATCCCCTCTTCCGAAAAACTTAATCTTGTCACCTGCATTGTAAGTCAACTCTCCCGTAATGGTCGTTCGCGTTAAATCCCCATAATCAGTCCTAAATCTGCTTCCTTTTGTGACTAGCTCATCATTGACATAATAAATAAAATTATCGAACGAGGCTCTAGAAATTTTAGCATTAAAACTCATATCAGATGATATATTCCCTCTAATCCCTCCATAAATATTTATCTTCTCATTGGTATTTCTGAGCACATCAGGATTTACCAAATCATCCACTAAAAAACTCTGAACAAAAGGATTTTCTTGAGCTATGGTTCTATATCTGTTTTTATGAAGCTCACCGCCTATCCCAGCGTAAGGAATAAATATGCCGTCAAACAAGCTGTATCTAGCTTCTATATCTGGGTATACCTTTAGCTGAGTTCCGTCAGTGGCATTGGCGGTTAATTTAGCCCCTACTTTTACTATTAACCCGTTTCTGTGCGTAGTAATTGTAGGGTTTAATGTTAAGACCGTATTCGTATGCTTTAACTCTGCTCCAGAGCGAAAAACGCCATGCTTAAACTGGTTATAATCTAAATCTACACCTAATGCATAATTCTCTGTTTCTACAAATTTATTTAGATTTACTCCTACCATAAAGTTATTCTCTACTCCTTGCACATTATCTGAAAACTGCTTAAAGTCAAACGATCCTCGGTAATTCATTTTAGTAGTGTCTCGCTGATAGCTTCTCATATTTGCTCCAACACTAAAGGTGTTATAGATTCTTTTATTTTTATCATTCTCTGCGTCGAAGTTTTCCGGAAATATATCTGGATCATATCCGTAATAATGAATTTTTTCACGGTCATAATCCAACGCTATCCCCATAGAGTGTTTTTTAAGAAACCTCTTTCCTGTCAAACCTACAGATAGGTCTGAAAATGAATCGACTATAGAATCATCCTGACTCACGAAACCATCACTCGTAAAGTACTTTATGTGTGAATCAAACGTTCCGTTTCTATTATATCCATCCATGAACCTAAGCTCTCCCAGACCGGTAAACTTAGTCCCTACAGCTCCTTTAGCGTAAGCCCTAAAGAGCTTAGGCAATGGCTTATCTATGGTTACTTTAGCTGCGGGCACAGGCTTTAAATCTATTTTCTGGGTTGGCTTTCTTGGAATCAAACTGTATACCATAGGAGTCAACTCTACTGAAGACTCTATTACTTTAGGAACTTTAGACACTTTATTGGCGTCATTTAGGAATAGCTCTGCGTTTCCTTGAATTACCACGTTAAGATCTACATCCTGTTCTGCATACTGCTGGGCTAATAGCATAGAACTGAAGAAGAAAAAACAAGCTCCTAAAACCACCAAGAACTTCGCATGTATACTGTTTACTATCATAGTTCTGTTATTTTTATTCCTCATCAAATAATTCTATTTCCACTTCATTACCCTCTCCCTGTTCCAATGCTAATTTTTCTATGGCCTCAAGCTCAACTAACCTCGCCCTTGAGCGTTCTTTTACCCAGTCTTCATTGGCGTTTTCGATAAGTGCATTGAGGGTAGCTTTAGCCTGGAATATATCCTCTAGCAACACATAAGCCTCTACTAAAAGAAGAAACCCTTCAAACTTATATTTACTGTACGCGCTAAAGTTTTCTATTAGCTCAAATACTTCTTTCTCACAATTCTTATAAGCTCCCTTATCAAAGGCTATTTGAGCCATATAATATTTAGCCTCTGCTCCTAATATCGACACCGCCTTTTGAACTTCTTTAAAATCGTAGTAAGCTTCATCATAATTCTCCTTGTCATACCTTATTTTTCCTCTGATCATATAACCTTGATTCTTTATCTCCACAGGAGTATCCCCATTATCTATAACTCTCTGAGCATAGTCTAGCGCGTAATCAAACCTCATCAACTCATAGTAACACCTCATTTGACCAATTTCTGCCTCTAGTAAATTCATCTTTTGTACCGCTACTACCTCTAATTCTATATAATTGTCTAATGCCGCATCATAGTATTTATTATTGAAATTAATTGTCGCTGCAGTTTTAAGCGAACCCTCTGAATACTCGGAAACGGGTTGTGTTATCACAAAGTTATAGTTGGCTAAAGCTTTGGTCTTCGCCCCTTCTTCGAAATAAATTTCGGCTAAATAATAATGTGCTTCTACTGAAAATAAACCTGGATCGAACTGGCCAATATATTCTTCAAATGAATCTTTAGCCCTAGAATAGCTCATATCGAAATAACTATCTAAGGCCAATTGATAAGCCGTACTATCTATACTAGCGGCAGTGACATCTAATATTGGGTTCCCTGTCACCAATGAATTATATGCTGACAGGCCTCTTTCTTGGATATAAATATCTTTTACCAACTGAAGCGCCTCATTCATCACTTTGTCCGAAGAGTACTTCTCTGCTATCTGGTCAAACGCAGCTAAAGCTTCTGTATTATTTCCCTGTCTGCGGTGCAAAAACACAATATTTTTCAATGATCTTTTAGCGTACTGACTGCTTGGATTAGTGTCAATTATACCCAAGTAAGTTTCTAAAGCTTTAGAGTCATTATCAATGATTCTATAAGTTTCAGCTATTTCGAATTTCGAATCTAACACATACCTGCCCTTACTATCACTATTCAAAATTTGATTTAGCGTACTAATTTTAGAATCTACATCACCTGACAGACCCTGACAAATGCCTTTTTGGTACATCGCATAATCGCTACCTAGTTCATTTAAGCTTATAGCTCTATTATAAAAATCTATGGCTTGCGTGTATTTCTTATCTACGTAAAAACAATCTCCGATTCTTAGGTAGGCGTCATTTAATTTTCTAGAGTCATCTCCGCTATAATTATCAGAGAATTTCCTGAACATACTTAATGCTTGTTCATAGTTTTTCAGTTTGAAATAAGAGTAACCTGCATTGTAATAGGCATCATCATACCAGTCTGAATTAAAACCACCGGGCTCAAATAAAAAGTCAGTGAACATGTTAGCTGCTCTCTGATAATCCCCTTGTTTATAAGCTAACTCTGCTTTCCAGTAAATAGCCTCTGCTATTAGATCTTGATTTACAGAATAAGTATTTACTTTATTAAAATAAGTGGCACTCTCATCATACTTTTTCTGATTAAAAAGCTCTACTGCACGATTAAAAGTAACTACCTGGTGAGCCTCTTTAGTTCGCTGATCCTTAGTAGGAATCCTATCTAAACTATTTAATGCTGCTTCATAGTTTTTGGATTTCATGTACACATTCAATAAAAATTCATACGCCTCTTCACTTCTCTCTGATTCTGGATAATCCTCTATGTATTCCTCGAAAGCTACTATAGCTTCATGGAATGGATTATAGCTTAATTCAAAAGCAAGCTTGGCATAATTAAATAACGCATCTTCTTTGATTTCTGAATCAAAGTCCATCTCAAAGGCCTGCTTAAATGCAGATCTGGCGTAAGGTTTTTGATCTATCTTAAGATAACAATCCGCCATGTGATAATTGGCCAACTGACTCATTTCATCTTCTTCATCGGTAACCTCCGAAAATAACTCAAGGGCTTTTTCGTAGGATTTATTTCTATAGTAAACATATCCCAACTGATAATAATCAGCGCGCACCTTATTCTTTTCAGGAGTTTCCTTATGATATAACTCGAGATAAGGTAGCGCTTCATCAAACTGGTCTTTAACAAAGTAAGACTCGCCCACGATTCTAGCTATTTCAGGCACACGCTTCACACTCAATTGCTCTCCATCTATCAATGGCGGAGCGTACTCTAAAACCAAATCATATTTTTCTTGAAGAAAATATATTTGAGCTATATAATATGGCATAATAGGTTCAAATGATGGGTTCTTCTTTAATCTAGAAAATCCATCAAAAGCAGTTTGGTAATTCGCTTCTTCATATGCTATATGAGAATAATAATAAGTTGCCGCGTCCCTGTATTCAGAATCTAAATCCTTTATTTCGAAGAATCCTGGCTTCGCTTTGGTGTAGTTATTCACGTAGAAATATGAATATGCTCTCTTATACTTGTATGCTATTTCCTCCTGTCCTTTTAACTTGTGTTCTTTTACTTTCTTATACCAGTAAGTTGCCTTTTTATATTTTCTCTTCTTAAAATTATAATTTCCTATTTGAATATAAATTTTCTGAACCCACGGACTATCTGGGTGCTCTATGATGAAGCGCTCTAGCAGAAACTCCGCATCTTTATGTTGAAGGTATAATGCGCAGACCCCTCTATAATATTCCGCATTTACTCGTACTTCTTGATGCGGGTCTGAGATGGCTAAGATAGTCGCTTCAAAATTTTGCAACGCTGAAGCAAATTTATCTTTTTCAAGAAAGTTAAGTGCTTCATTATAATCATAATATTCCGAATAGTCTATGGACGTCTTCTGAGCTAACATTGAATTGGCACATACAGATAACACTAATAAAATTACTCCTATCCTAATCCCCATTTAATTATAAATTTTAAGCAGTTTTAATATATTAAATTTAGTCCGGGCTGGCCGTGTTAATACCTTTTTCTAGTAAAATTCTTAACGCCGTTCTGTTAAAGTTATTTCACCCAACTTTTAACCAGCAGAAACATGCTCCATCCATAAAAGGTGCCAATAATAAAAAGTAAGCTACTCGATACTCTCCTTAGATTTGGCAACTTAACTTTCAGACTAATAATCTCCAGAACCGCATGTGAAGGCAACCTTATATAACAAGAATATGGAACAATAGCTTAAAATAATAAATCTAAAACTGCACATGGCACTAGAAAACGCTAGTTTTAGATAAATAATAAAAAGCTTTGAAGGAAAATGAGTACACTCTCTGCACTTATTCTCAAAGAGGATTTTGGTAGATGACAACTCCATCTCCAAACAAGGTCTATATTGATGGGAATAACGATATATTACTCATATGTACCACTTAATTCCCACCGTAGGTCTTAGTTCTTTTCTATGAATTAAAAACGGCCCCCCGTTATCAAAATCACTACTAAACGGAGGGTGGATTTGCCCGAAGGTCATCCTTAGTTCTCCGCTCAGATAAAAAGAGCTAAAAACATTTACCTCTCCTCCAACTCCAAGTTCTTGCCTTTTATAATTCACATCTTCGATGTCATGTTGAGATTCTGGCTGTGAAATAACTTGGTTTGAATATGTCGTGGTAATATTCGAAATGTTCTTAAGCGCTTTATGAAATGAAGATTGTCCTTTTATGAATAATCTAAACTTATTTTTATCTATAAAATTATATCTAAGACTAACGCCTATTCCTACCCCAGTTTGAACTACCCATCCCTCTGAACTAACAAACTCATTCTCCTCAATTCCTAAAAATGGATTTCTGCTATACGACCTAAAACTCTGCTCTTCATAAATCACCACCACGCCTGAATAAAGCCTTGGTATAACTTCATAGCCTAAGTTTAATTTCAAATCGAAAGATTCTTCATAGTATCTGCCATATTCAGAAAAAGGATCATAGTATAATTCCTCAGAATTAATGACTAAACCAATTGGATTATAATCGACCCCAATTAATAATCGCCCAGCTTTTTCAATCGATTCTTGAGTATTACTTTCTTCTTGAGCACCTAGAAAAGATGAAAGAAAACAACACATGGCTAACGCATAGACTCGAGGATTCATTTTTACTCAATAATCAACTTCCCAAGCTCAAACACGCCTAACTCATATTCACCAAGTAAATAGTAAATACCAGAGGAATATCCTTCTAAACTTAGTCGCATATTTAATCTTATGATTTCCGTTCTGTAAACTTCTTCTCCCAATACATTGAGCACTTTCACTGCATTAGACAATTTCTCGTTCTGGCTGAACTGAACTGAAAACATTCCATTAGATGGATTAGGGTAAATGTTGACTGCAGGAGAAAAATTCTTTACTTCTTCTATACCATCAAAGAACTGTCCTCTATAAAATGTAACCCCTCCTCTAAGGTTACCTACGAACAAATCCGGGAAGTCATCCCCATTAATGTTATATACAAAAGGAGACGAAAATTGGCCGTCATTAATATCTACAAATGCTGAGTCTTGTTTATTCCAAAGTCCATCTAAGTTTCCTGATATTTCATTCCACCTATGAATTGTACCTATTTCGTTACCCGTGAGCAGAACCCACTCATCCAAATTATTCCTATAAAAGTGAGGCACATTATTTCCTTGAATTCCTAAAACATTGTCTACCCAAACTCCCCCTAACTCTTCATTAACCAATTCGAATGAAAATTCTTCAGCAGTCCCTACATTCTTATAGAAATTAAGATTCCCCCATTGTTCGCCAAGGATTAAATCTATTAAGCCATCTTCGTCTAAATCTATTAGTTGAGGAATAACATCTTGACCCGGATCGATATCTTCTCCGAACACATCCATTACAGAAAGCTCAGCTATGGAAAGATCTACTGGATTTCCCGGCCCAGCATAATTCTCGAAGTAGTGCACTGTTCCTAGGCTTTCACCTAAAATCATATCCTGATCTCCATCTCCATCTAAATCTCCAAAAGACGGATATACATTTTTTAATTCTAATGCCTGTATACCCAGCCAATTAGTGTCTATAAGCGTAAACTCTGGAGAACTAGCCGAGCCTATGTTTTCATATAACCTAAGAGACGACTGGGATTCAGCAGCCGAATAGATGGCCTCCTTATTCCCCATCACTAGGTCTCCTAACCCATCAGCATTATAATCAAAAATTACAGGCATTGCATTCGTTCCGTGTTCTAACATTTCATCTTGAAGCCAATCTTTTTTCTCTAGAATGAAATTTGGGTTTTCATCTGTACCTTCATTCAAATAAAGCCATGAACTAAAATCATCTACGGAACTAAATCTGCTGAAAGGACTAGAAATAAGATCTTGCACTCCATCATTATTTACATCTTCATGATATGCCCCTGGAAATTCATAAAAATTAATTTTCTCTGTATCAGAAAAACTAGCAGGGAAATCACTGCTTTGCATAATCATACTATCCGGCCCTAAAACGCTCGGACTATTTGTAAGTAATATTAAGCTGTCATTGGTAATATCTCCTATCACCAACTCTGGGTAGCCATCACCGTTTGTCTCTAAACTAAGAAGCGTTCCTCCCGTATGCATGCCGTCTTTCTCGAATGCTTCAGTATCAAATTTTTCGGCCTTGGCTAATAGACTTTTTACATTGACTACATTGAAGTCGCACTCGTGCTCTAAAAAAACGGTGTTATTCTCGGCACTTTCAGCTACTGAACCATAGCATCTATTTAAAAGCTCCATGGCCATGGTGTCGCACCTGCCTAAATCAGAGGCACTATTTTTATAATAAAACACATTTAAACTGCCGTCAGAAAAATTCAGAATGTCCAAATCTCCATCATTATCGATATCACCTATATGCGGTAAGTCCACGCTAATATTATAAACTGGTGCTTGGAACGGAGCTCCAAAATCATAAATAGCCGGAATTAATGAATTGTAAACAGCATTAAAGGAAATTTCGCCTCCTACATTTTCTTGTTCGTACAATTTTATGCCTCCCTGACCTCCGCTAAAAATATCTTTCAGCCCGTCACAATTATAATCTCTCAATAAAACCCAATTCTTTAACCCTTCAGGAAAAATATTCTCATATTCTGGAGCATAGTCGTAAGCTATTTCTCCCTCATCAGAAATGTTTAAAAACGTAAGAATTTTATAAGTACTCCTATCGAAAATGAATAAGTCTTCTTTTCCATCGCCATCTAAATCTATTTTACTGTACTGAGCATAATTTAACCCGCCGGCCCAGGCATTAGGTAGCTCCTCCCCCAATTCGCTTACAGTAATACTAAGATCTCTAATAAGCTCTTGAGATTGGAGATTAAGCGTTGCAACGTAGAAAAAAATGCTAAAAAGAAATCTAAATCTCATCTGGAAAATTAATTTGAACAAAAATAAATAAAACCGCCTCAAAGATGCGTTATAAATAATACATTTGAAATCACAAAGACCCCTTGCATGGAACCATTTATAGAGTTAATGAAGATTTTTCTTCCAGCTGTTTTAGTGTTTTTTACCGCCTTTATTTTCTTTGAAAAAGCGCAAAAAAAACAAACTACCCTTGCTACTGCTCCTGCCCCAAACAAGGATGAGATTACCAAGATAGTTCTTCCACTTAAATTAAAAGCTTACGAAAGGCTGATTATCTTTATGGAAAGAATAAAGCCTAACAGCATGATCATGAGGCTAAACGCCACTAGCTTAAACTCTGGTCAACTTCAGCTAGAGTGCTTAAAAGCCATTAGAGACGAGTTCGAGCACAACTTAAGCATGCAGATGTATATAAGTGAAAGTACTTGGCGTCACGTCAAAGCTGCTAAGGAAGAAACGTTAGAATTAGTGAAAATAGCCGGATCTAAAGTAGCTCCCGGAGCCAGTGGCATGGATTTGGCCAAGGCTATTTTAGCCCTAGAGGGTGAAACTAAAAACATTCACTTAGAGCTAGCTGTTGACTTGCTAAAAGCAGAAGTTAAAACGATGATTTAACCATTCTACATGAACCTTTCCGATTGAATTTAATAGACCGTTTAGACCACTTAGACCGCACACTGTTTTTGCAAATGAACAACTGGAATACACCTGCATTAGATTCTGTGATGTGGTATATCAGCCACCCCGTTTATTGGCTTCCAGTATATATCATATTCATTCTAGCCGCCCGAAAAAAATATGGCGTCATGGGCATTCTATGGCTGCTGATAGGAATAGGGGTCGTAGTTCTACTAGCCGACAATATTCATAGAGAATGTTTCAAAGAGGTCTTTCAACGTTTAAGACCCAGCAGAAATTCAGAACTCGATGAACTAGTCCATTTAGTTACACCGCCTGGTAAAGAAGACTTTTATAAAGGCGGGAAATACGGATTCATCAGTGGGCATGCTGCTAATTTCACTGGAATAGCCATCTTTGTTCTTTCCTTTTTAAAATTAAATAGAACCTGGACTATATTGATTCTATGCTGGGCAGCACTTATTTCATTCAGCAGAATATATCTAGGAGTGCACTATCCTGGAGATATTTTAGGAGGAACACTTTTAGGAATAGCGGTGGGTTTCCTAGCAAACTATTTAGTGAAAAGGTTCTTAATTAAAGACAAAGTCAGATGAATTTTCTAGCAGTATTTATAGGTGGAGGATTAGGGAGCGTAATGAGATATGCCATAAGCAGTTTATTTCCTCATCAAATCTCCAATTTTCCACTGGCCACTTTTATTACTAATCTAGCCGCAAGCATACTACTAGGACTACTAATAAAGTATGGGATTAACACGAAAACAGAAGGGCCCCTTTTCCTTTTAGCTGCTACAGGATTTTGTGGCGGGTTTAGTACGTTTTCTACTTTCAGCTTAGAAAACATAAAACTTATTCAAGATGGATTCATAGGAATAGCCATCTTAAACGCAGTTCTCTCCATTGTTGTCTGTGGCGCTGCCATCTATTTCATACTGGGGAAGTCTTAACCGAAGAGCAAAATAACTTCTTCATTTCATGGCACAAAACAGAGTAAATTTGTGAGCTAAAATCAGCTCATTAATGAAGAACATTTTTTTCGTTTCAATCCTACTATGTGTATTATTAAGTAGATGTAGTGTTCAAGAAACCATTGAGGATATAGGATACAGCGACCCCACTTTCGATTTAAATCCTCCCAAGCTAATGGTAGGTATTACAGTAGACCAAATGCGCTATGATTACCTTACTAAGTATTGGAAGGACTATTCTGATGAAGGATTTAAAAAACTAATGCGAGAGGGCTACTCATGTAAAAATCATCATTTTTCTTATGCTCCTACATACACCGGCCCAGGACATGCCTCTATATATACAGGAACTACACCTGCATACCATGGAATAATTGGAAACAGCTGGTATGACAGATATGAAAAAAGCAGTAAATATTGTACTGGAGATTCTACCGTGCTTGGTGTCGGAAACACTACCCTGGCCGGTCAAATGTCTCCAAAGAATATGATTTCCAGCACGATAACCGATGAACTTAAATTACACTTTAACGGCAGATCTAAAACCATAGGCGTAAGCATAAAAGACCGAGGAGCTATACTTCCTGCAGGACATTTAGCAGATGCGGCTTACTGGTTTATAGGAGGAGATGAAGGGAATTTCATTTCTTCTACCTA
>DDEI01000081.1:11533-14950 GCA_002336675.1 Flavobacteriales bacterium UBA1958
TTCTGGCTGGAACATGTTAAAGCCTGAAAAAGACTATGATGAAAGTATTATAGACAACAACCAATATGAGGCGCCATTCACAGGAAAACTCCAACCTACTTTTCCGTATGATTTCAGTCAATTGGCAGATCGCAATGGCCGGTATGATTTAATAAAAGGCTCTCCGCTCGGAAACTCTATAGTTACGGAAATGGCTATAAACTGCATTAAAAATGAAGCCTTAGGGCAAGATGAATTCACTGATTTTCTAGCGGTATCTTTCTCCTCGACTGATTATGTAGGTCACCGGTTTGCTCCAGCTGCTAGAGAAACACAAGACTGCTACTTAAGATTAGATTTAGAAATAGCTAGGTTACTTAACGAGTTAAATGCTGCGGTAGGCGAAGACAATTACACTGTTTTTCTCACATCAGACCACGGTGCAATTCACAATCCCAATTACCTAAAAAAACTAGGAATGCCTGCAGGATATTTTAAGCTGGATGAAGTTAACTCAAAGGTAGATTCAGCATTACAAAATGCTTTTAATCGTGAAGGATTAATAGAATCATATTCTAACGACCAGATATTTTTTAATGATTCTCTAATAACTGCCCATAAGCTTAACAAAACAAAATTAGAGGAGGTAGCTAGCAATGCTGCATTGAGCTATGAAGGCGTGTATACTGTGCTTACCCGAAATCAATTAGTAAATACTGAATTCAGTTCAGGTTTAAATCATGTGTTACAAAATGGTTTTAGCACTAAGTTCTCGGGGGATGTGCTTGTCGTTCCTCGACCAGGCTGGATAAGCTATCCCACTAGGGGCACGAGCCATGGATCTCCCTTCGCTTATGATACTCATGTTCCTCTACTTTTTTACGGAAGCGGCATAAGACCTGGTTTCACCGACAAGCGCACAAATATTAAAGACATAGCTTCAACGGTAGCTTCGCTTTTAGGGGTGCAAATGCCTAATGCCAATACAGGCGACCCAATTCTAGAAGTAATCGGTCAATAATCACTTACTCTTATGATAAAATATTCACTAAGCCAAGAGAATCCTCAGAGACAGTTTATTCAATTTCATGCCGAATTTCCGCATGATGGAAATGAACAGTTCGCTCTTGAATTGCCTTCGTGGAGACCTGGGCGGTATGAATTAGGAAACTTCGCTAAAAACATAAAAAACTTTAAGGTGACTGATGAAAAGGGGAAACCCATTCCATTTTTCAAAACCACCAAAGACAGCTGGAAAATAGAGGCTGCAGGTCATTCTGTAATTCATGTAGATTATAATTACTACAGTGCTGAGTTAAACGGGGGAAGTACATTTTTAAATGAAGAAACAATGTACGTAAACCCTGTAAATTGTTTTATGTACAGGCCAGGATTTGAGGAGGTGGATCGTTTTTCAGTAGAATTAAATCTTCCCGATAAATACATTTTAGCCTCACCACTAGCCGAGAAAACAAAGAAGAATTTTGTAGCTAAAAATGTACATGAGTTAATGGATTCTCCTTTCATGGCCTCTGCATCTCTAGAATATCATTCTTTTAATTTAGAGAAAATCACCTTTCATATCTGGATAAATGGCCAGCACTCATTAGATTTAAGTGAAATAGAAGCAGATTTCATCCCTTTTTGCAACGCGCAAATCAGAGATTTTAATGGATTTCCCCAAGATGATTATCTCTTCATGTTTCACTTTTTAGCTCAGCCATCTTACCATGGAGTGGAGCATGAAAAATGCACAGTGATTACCCTAGGGCCAGCAGAGGAGCTTCTCACCAGCGCATTTTACGAGGAGTTATTAGGAGTAAGTTCTCATGAGCTATACCACACATGGAATGTAAAAGCGCTTCGGCCTAATGATATGCTTCCTTATAATTATAAAAAGGAAAATTACTCCGAACTAGGCTATGTTTATGAAGGAGTTACGACCTATATGGGAGATTGGTACTTATTAAACTCAGGTGTATTTAATTTTCAGACTTACGCTAAACATTTAGGGAATTATTTAAATAGACATTTCCAAAACCAAGGGAGGTTTAATTACAGTGTAGCCGAAAGCTCGTTCGATACATGGCTAGATGGATATATGGCTGGGGCTCCAGGAAGAAAAACCAGCATTTACACTGAGGGATGTTTAGTCGCTTTTATTTCTGATTTAATGATCCTAACAGCTACAAATGGACGCAAGAACTTAGCATCAGCCATGCTTAAGCTTTGGAATGATTTCGGAGCTAAAGGAGAAGGCTACTCCGCTAATGATTATTTCCATTGTTTAGAATCTGTAAGTAAACTCTCATTTTCTGAAATAAGAGCACAACTTGTTTATAGTATTTCAGATTTCAGACCATTTCTGGAGGCTGTTCTAGATCCATTAGGAATGAAATTAACCGATTCTCCCAACTCGAATAAATTCACTTCTAAGGTGGGAATTAAATTAGGAAAAATGACTTCTGGAGAGTTTAAAATTATTGATATAGCCGAAGGATCGCCAGCCGATACTTCAGGTATTCACCAAGGAGATACCGTGATGGCTATTAATGGCACTAACGAATTAACCTCCGATGTTTTAACCGCTATTGATTATGAAGGTAAGGTGGAACTAAAATTAAATCACATGGGGAATATTACCTCATGTATCATCGTCTGTGCAGCTAGAACATTCTTCGATAATGTGCAGCTAGAACAACTCACCAACCGCTCTGAGAGCCAGTTAAATCTATTTAATCAGTGGAGTGGTGATAAATAAAAAGCTTGAAACTAAACTAGGAATATCACTTTGCTATTTTAGACAAATGATTGATAGAAGAGAAGATTTTTGAAACGATCCGTAGTTCTTATTATATTATTCGCGCTTTCCCTAGGAAGTAGTATTGCCCAGCTTTTTCGTTTTTCTAGAGATAGAGACTTGCGGGAAGAAGAGGTTTCTCACACCCTAAAAAATATATGGCATAGTCTAGGTGAAAATATCGCATTAGATGACATTCCGGACTGGGTTGTTTTGGGAGTAATAGAATCTGCCAGACATTTTCAAGATTTCGGTATGGCTTATTACGATCTAAAAATCGGTGTTTATTACCTCACCATTTTAGCCGTTTGTTTGATGTTTATGCAAAAAAAAATAGGGTTTTGGATATATCTAGTAGCCCAGTTACTGGCAGTATTTGCTATTCTTTATGCTCTGGGTTTCTCTAGTGTGTCTTTGCTCGCAGTTACGCTAACCTTATTCGCGTCTATCTTGTTCGTTACACTTTATAAGGCTCTATTTTACAATAGATTAAAAGATTAATCTTGCTTACCCATTAGGGCGTATTGCATAATATTCGCACCCATCTTTAGTGCATTCGTTCTTGTTTCTTCAGAGTCTTTGTGCACTTCGAAATCTTCCCAACCATCACCCAAATCACATTCATAGGTATAAAAGCA
>DDEI01000081.1:15346-34487 GCA_002336675.1 Flavobacteriales bacterium UBA1958
ACTTTAGGCAATCCATTGGAGAAATCGTATTTCTGATGATAAATTGGGTGATCAAATGGGAGTTCTATAAAGTCCAATTCAGGGAAAACTCTTTTCATTTGAATCCTAACAAAAGGATCCATTCCATAATTATCATCTATATGAAGAAAACCGCCAGCCTCTAAGTACATTCTAAGATTATCAGACTCAGAAGACGAGAATACTACATTACCGTGACCTGTCATATGAATAAATGGATAGTTAAACAAATCCGGACCTCCCACTTCTACATAAGGAACCTCCTCATCTATGGAGGTGTTTAAATTAGCGTTGCAAAACTTCACTAAATTAGGAACTGAGGTAGGATTAGAGTACCAATCTCCTCCTCCATTGTACTTCATTACTCCTATCTGAAAAGTATAATCACTAAATGATGTGCAAGTCAGCAAGATGATTAACAAACAGCGTATTCTGGAGAGCGGTGTATCCTTCATTATTGGAATGTCTAAAGATGAGTTTCAAAAGTACTAGAAACATTTATTTACTCTCAGTTAAAACTCCAAAATAATTAACCCTCATCTTATTTTATGCTCAAGTCATAAATTCAACCAAACTAATAATGGTTTTAACCAACTGTAATAATAGTCTCGCAAAAATGTAACAGGGCTTAAGCACTATGAGTACAAACCTGTCTGATTCAGGTTACTAATAGTGGAATATTTTAACTAAACATCTGATTATCAGTTTAAAATTGATATTGGCTATTAAGCCGTGTATTTTTATATTTGCGGCTCCTTAAAATTAAACCACAAACAATGGAAAATAGAAGTGCGATTTGGATTTTTACAGTGTTGCTAGTTCTAGCTTGCCTATACCAATTATCTTTTAACTTTTTCTCAAGTAGATTCGAAGAACAAGCGGCAGCGTTTGGTATAGAAGCTTCGGATGCTGATTCGTTAAACACGATGACCGCGGAGGAAAGAACGAGAAAATTCTTAATAGATAGTGCTGGTAGTCAGGCATATCCTGCATTAGGACATAGCTACAGAGAGGTGAAAGACCAAGAGTTAAATTTAGGTCTTGACCTTCAAGGTGGAATGAGTGTTACCTTAGAGGTATCTGTACCAGAGTTGGTAGAAAATTTAAGTGCAAAATCGAAGTTCCCTGCTTTTACGGCTTCTATGGCTCAGGCTAGAGAAGCTCAAGAGAGTTCTAGCGATGATTTTATCACCTTATTTGCTAAAGCTTGGGCAGATAACAAGGTAGATGGAGAAGAAAAACTTCCTAAGATTTTTATCAATAGAGATTATACAGAGAAATTTCAGACAGCAAAAACTGATGATGATGTCATAGAAATTCTTAGAGTAGAAGCTGAGTCAGCTATTGATAATACCGAGAATATCTTAAGACAGAGAATTGATCGTTTCGGTGTATCTCAGCCTAATATACAAAGACAATCTTCTACTGGAAGAATCTTAGTAGAATTAGCCGGTGTAGATAATCCAGATAGGATTATAAAACTTATTAAGGAAACAGCTGAATTAGAATTCTGGCCTGTGTTTGAAAACACAGAGGTAGTAGGTGGAAAAGCCGCGTTCCAATACCTAGAGCAATTAGATTCAGTAGTAGCTAAGTACAAAGATCCCTCAGCTTACACAGCTGAGCTATTCACTACGGATAGCATACCTGCTTTGGACTTAAACACAAATGAACCTTTGAAAAATGCCGATGGAAATGACTCAATATCTTTAACCAGGACTATTGATGGCGACATCTACACTCGAAGATACCCAATAGCTTCCTATTCGGGTAACTACGGAAGTAATGGTCAAGGAATCCCAAGGTCTTCTGTATTATTCAGAGTTACTTCAGAAGGAAAAGATAGAATCTCTGAAGTACTAGGCGCTAAGGATTCTGGAGGACGTTTATTTTCTTCTTCTATAATTCCAGAAAACATTCTTTTAAGATGGGATGCTAAGCCTAGCGTAAGTGATTCCGGAACTGAGTTCTATTCGCTATACGCATTAAATGATGTGAGTAGAAGAGAGAAATCTGAATTGAATGGCGGAACTATTACTAATGCAATACAAACATTCGACCAGTACGGTGGAGTGGAGGTTTCTATGCAAATGAATAGTGAGGGAGCTCAAGCTTGGGGTAAAATGACTCAAGCGGCCTACGATGGAGATCCTTCTAGACCAAACAAAGCAATAGCCATCACTTTAGATGGTTTAGTTTATAGTGCACCTTCTGTAAATAGTCCTATCTTAAATGGTAGTTCTTCCATCTCTATGGGAGCTGGCTCTTATGCACAGCAAGTAGAAGAAGGAACAGATTTAGCCAACTTACTAGAAGCTGGTTCACTTCCTGCTCCTGCTAAGATTGTAAATACAGAAATCGTAGGTCCTACATTAGGAGCTGAAAACATTAGTGCTGGTGCTTGGTCATTCATTATCGCATTGTTAGTGATTATGGCTTACATGTTATTCTATTATAGCAGAGCAGGTATGGTCTCTGATATCGCACTGATCCTAAACATCTTTTTATTAATAGGAGGTTTAGCCGCTATAGGAGCCACACTTACTTTACCAGGAATAGCAGGTTTAGTGCTTACCTTGGGTATGGCCGTGGATGCTAACGTTCTTATCTTCGAAAGAATCAGAGAAGAAATGAGAATGGGTAAAGGGCTAAAAGTAGCTCTTACTGAAGGTTACCAAAAAGCTTATTCTGCTATTTTCGATGCTAACATTACTACCCTTCTCACAGCTATCGTACTATATGTATTTGGTTCAGGAGCTATCAAAGGATTCGCAACTACTCTAATCATAGGTATTTTTACCTCATTATTCTCAGCTATTGTTATTACTAGATTAATTTTCTGGAATAGAATGGATAAGAAGAAAGATATCGCATTCTCTAATGCGACAACTAAGAACTGGTTCACTAACCTCAACTACAGATTCGTAGATAACAGAAAGAAATTCTATATTTTATCTGGAGTAATAGTAGCGCTGGGATTAGGGGCATTATTCAGCGGCGGTCTTAACTACGGGGTAGAGTTCAATGGAGGTAGAGAAAACACCTTCAAATTCGAAACGCCTATCGATACTGATGAAATAAGAAATGAGCTAACAGATGCGTTTATAGGAAACAGTATTACTGTTAAGGATTTAGGGACTTCCAAAGATAAAATCAGAATTACTACGGATTATCTATTAGAAGATAAAGACACAGGTTCTGATTCAACTAGAGCACTTATCACTCGAACTTTAGAAGGAATGGGGCTTAGTAATTTCACTAATCCCGAGACTAGAGATGTAGATTCATCTATCTCTGATGATTTCAGAAGAGATGCAAGAAACGCCACTATAATCGCATTGCTCATCATATTCTTCTACATCTTCTTGAGGTTTAGAAAATGGCAGTATGGACTAGGTGCTTTATTAGCCATGCTTCATGATGTGATAATCGTATTATCTATATACTCAATAGGATCTTTATTCTTACCGTTTACTCTAGAAGTGGATCAGGCATTCATAGCCGCAATTCTAACTGTCATTGGTTATTCTATAAATGATACCGTTGTAGTATTCGATAGAATAAGAGAGTACTTAGGAATCTACAAGAAAGAAGATGAGAAAGAAGTGATTAATAAAGCACTTAACAGTACGTTAAGTAGAACTATAAACACTTCTGCTAGTACATTTGTAGTATTGTTATCTATTTTTATTTTAGGTAGTGATTCTATTAGAGGATTTACATTCGCCTTAATGGTAGGTGTAGTTGTAGGAACATATAGTTCTATATTCATAGCTACTCCTTCAGTAATTGATTTCAGTAAGTCAGTTAAAAACTAGACATAAATTATTCGACATATTTACAAAGAGCTGCGAACTTCGTAGCTCTTTTTTTTTCAATGCAATTGGTAGAGATATTTACAGGTCCAGTAATTTCGGTAAATCACAGATATTCCCTACTTTTGCGCTCCTTTTTAAAATTTAATTTTTTAAACATATGTTAAACAAATACGAAACTGTTTTCATTTTAACTCCCGTTTTGTCAGATGACCAGGCAAAGGAAGCAGTAAAGAAGTATCAAGACTTTGTAAAAAGCAACGGTGGCAAGGTCAGCCAAAATGAGAACTGGGGATTAAAGAAATTAGCTTACCCTATTCAGAAAAAATCTACTGGATTCTACTACCTTATGGAGTTTGAAGCACCAGGAGCTATTATTAATCCTTTCGAGGTAGAGTTTAAGAGAGATGAGCGTGTGCTTAGATTCCTTACTACTAGAATGGACAGGCACCATGTAGATTATGCTGAAAAAAGAAAAGTTAAAATTAAGTCTAACTCTAAAAGCTCTACAGAAGCTTAATAAAACCCTAAGATTATGGCAGATAAGAACGTTAGATATTTAAACCCTATTAATATTGAAACCTCTAAGGAGAAATATTGTAGGTTCAAAAAGAATGGAATAAAGTACATCGATTATAAAGATCCAGATTATTTATCTATGCTTGTAAATGAGCAGGGTAAGATTCTTCCAAGAAGATTAACTGGAACTACTCTAAAGTATCAGAGAAAAGTAGGTCAAGCAATTAAGAAGGCTCGTCACTTAGCTCTTTTACCATATGTAACTGATTTAATGAAATAAGAACCCATGGAAATAATTTTATTACAAGACGTAGATCACGTAGGAAGTGCTAATGACGTGGTGAATGTAAAGCCAGGTTTCGCTAGAAATTACTTAATACCTAAGGGTTTTGGTAAAATGGCTACTAAGTCTGCATTAAAGATGCATTCTGAAAACATTAAGCAGAGAGCTCATAAAGAACTCAAGATAAAAGGTAATGCTGAAGCATTAGCTGCTAAAATGGAGAAAGTAACTCTCAGTATAGGCGCCAAAGCTAGTGAGAACGGAAAGATTTTCGGTTCTGTAAACAGCATTCAGTTATCTGAAGCTTTAACAGCTAAAGGATTCAGCGTAGACAGAAAGAGCATCTCTTTAAAGGAAGATACGATCAAAGAATTAGGAAAGTACGAAGTAACAATAAAGCTTCATAAAGAAGTTTCTGTAGTAGTTCCTTTCGAAGTATTAGCTGAGTAACTCCAACTACTAAAAATAAAATTCAAAACCCTTTCAGGAAACTGTAAGGGTTTTTTTATGCGCTAAACAAAGCGGATATAGAGCACTTTTTTGGTCTGAAAGAATTCTTCTTCGAAATGAGCAGATAGCTCATACTCGTCTACTGTAGTATTCACTTCTTTAATCTCTTGTCTTAAATCACCCCCTTTTAAAAAGAGTACACCATTGGGTTTAGGATTTAGAAATCTCTTTTCGAATTTTCCTTGAATCCATGTCATGAAAACTGGCAACTTAGCTACTGCGCGGCTCACTACAAAGTCAAATTTACCAGATACGTCCTCAGCCCTGCCATGAGCGGCTGTTATATTCTTTAGACCTAAATGTTCGCTGACTGCGTTTACCACCTTTATTTTCTTCCCTATAGAATCTACTAGATGAAATGAAACTTCTGGGTAAAGTATGGATAGCGGAATGCCAGGGAAACCACCCCCTGTTCCCACATCAAGTACTTTACTGCCTGCTGTGAAATCATTTACTTTGGCTATAGCCAATGAATGAAGCACATGCCTTTCATATAGATTTTCTAAATCTTTACGTGAGATGACATTTATCTGGGCGTTCCATTCCTCATATAAGCTTTGCAACGCTGAAAACTGCTCTATCTGAACTTCACTAAGATTAGGGAAGTATTTAGTTATTAAACTAATGTTGGATGACATCAAATTGTTTCTTTAGTATGCTTCATCAAGTTATACAGAAACTCTCTAGCTCTAAATAATTGAGCTTTTACTGTACCCAAAGGAATATCTAATTCTTTAGAAATCTCTTCATAGCTTAGTTCACGGAAATAGCGCATTTCTACTAACTCTCTGTACCTTGGCTTAAGTTTAGAAACGACCTCTCTCATCTTTATGATTCTCTGCTTTTTCTCGAAAGTTTCCTCTGGGTCCAGTCTATCGTCCTTTACCTCGAAGCCTATGCTATCTCCATCAGCATTCGTATATCCTTGGTCCAGGGAAAGGGCTTTAATCCTTTTCTTTCTAATGTAATCAATAGCATTATTCGATGCTATTTTAAATAACCAAGTACTAAATGCAAATGATGGAGTATACTGACCTAATCTTTTAAATGCTTTACCAAAAGCCTCAATAGTCAAATCATCGGCATCATCCGTATTATTAACCATCTTTAGCAACATAAAATAAATAGAATCTCTGTAACGCTCCATGAGTTCTGCATACGCTCTTTGATCTTGATCGTTTATTGCTCTTTGAACTAAGGCATAGTCCTTTTTCCCTTTATCTGAGAGATTTTTTGTCACATCCATCTTTTCGGTTTTGAAATCATATTAGAAAGAAGAACAGCCGGTTTGGCAATGTTTAACACCAATTCCCACAATGGCATAACCCACACTGCATCTAATACTTTCCATTTTCTACCAATAGCTATAAAAATACCATATAGCAGCAAATATCTAAACGCTACAATAGTAATTACTAACAAGGCAGGTGTGCGTAAAACTACAAGAAATAGCGCGGTTCCCCACATTAGCCACCAGCTCAGTGGCTCTATCCCTAACGCCAACTTATGCTTTAATTTGTAAAGGCCCGAGGTGTTTAAATGTCTTCTCTTCTGTTCCCACCATTCACTTAATTTCTCAGGGCTATGTGAAGTAGTTTGAGCTTCTACATCTGGCCTTACTACAAACGTAGATTTCGGAGCTATTTCATTAATAAATAAATCATCATCTCCTCCAGTGATGTGCATGTGCCTTCTAAACCCACCTACTGAAAAGAATTTTTGCTTGGTATATGACAAATTTCTTCCTACACCCATATAAGGCAAACCGCCTAATGCTAGCGAGCAATAATTTGCTGCAGTATGAACGGACTCAAATCGAAAAAAGTTTTTACAAACACCTTTTTCTCTAGCCATTAAACTGACACCAAGGACTACCTCATCTTCCTTAATCTTATATATCATATTGGTTATCCAGTCATTAGATATCGGGCTGCAGTCTGCATCTGTGAGCAGCAACCTCTCATGAGAAGTTGCTTTAATACCCATCGTTAATGCGAATTTTTTTCCACTCATTCTATGAAGGTCTTCGTTTAGCTTCACTACTTTCAGAGACGGGTAACGCACTTGCAGTGCTTTTAATATATCTTCAGAATCATCCCAACTGCTATCATTCACCACTATCACTTCAAACAAAGGGTAATTCTGCTCCATTATCATAGGGATGTGGTTCATCAGATTTTCTGATTCATTTCGAGCACAAATCACTATGCTGACAGGTGGCTGACTAGCATAAAAAATCTTAGGCTTGTATACTACTAATCTGATGTAAAAAAACAACAGATAGAACAACTGAACTGCTACTGCGGTTAAAAGCGCAACACTAAGTATTTGCTGGAAAGTAGAGAAACAAGAGAGTGATTCGTCCAAAATATAGAAGACTTAAAGGTTAAGAATTTAACGTACAAAAAAAGGCCCTATGACCAAACTTAAAAGGGCTTCCTATAAATACTTTTAACATTCTATTCTTTAAGGAATACTCCTCTAGAATCTCCTTTTTTCGAGCTTACGCTTAGCACATAAGTTCCAGAAGTTAAATGCTCTGTATCCAACTCTAGAATTCCTGAAGCTGAATTCATTATTTCTATTACTGTTCTTCCAGAAATATCATAAACCCTAATCATAGAATTGTCTTGGTCTAACATTACAGTTAATTTAACTGAAGATGGGTTTGGAAAAAATTGAAGCTGTAAGCCTTTTTCTTCATCTAGAGCTGTTATCGACGCGCAGAAATCCTGAGATTCTTCAGAGGAAAACTCTCCATTAGAAGATGCTACTTCTACATTTAATTGATTCTCTATGGTATAACTCCCTTCACCGTAATCACAGCAGATACCGTCCTCATACTCATCATAAATAGTGAAAACGAAACAACCTTCAGGAAGACAAAACTCCTCTATCACCAATACACTTTCTTCTGTATAAGGACCTCCGCTAGCTATAACAGTGGCTCCATCACTCACTTCCCACGTAGTTTCTTCTGGGTACTCATCTAAAGTTAAGTTTAACTGAAAAATAGAAGGGTTTTCTATGATAACGGCAGTAAAAGTAAACGAGCTTGAATTATTTGATTCGTCTTCATCTTCTTCAATTTCTACTGATACCTGGAGCGTATTCTCGCCATTCTGTAATGCCTGTGGACTCAAATTCACCAATACACTCTGGTTACTCCCTAAACTTCCAGACCAGTTCACTTGCTCTAAAGTATTCCCGTTTAATTGAACAGTTACCAATGCCTCAGTAAGATTTTCTTCACCGTTATTAAAAATAGTGGCTGTTGGATATATAGTAGCTTGACATAACACTCCTTCTATTTCATTATTTATTGATACACTCGCGTCATTAGCGTATTGAATAGCTCCTTCTGGCCATCCATCTAAAGCTAATGGACTGCTGTTTTGTGGATCTAACCAGTCCTTTAATCTGGTTTGAGGACTATTCCCATCCCACGAGACTCCAAACCTTCCATACCAGTCAGCTTGCCCATTATTTACTTGCCCGCTGCATGCGGCATATCCTCCATAAAGCTGACCTATGATTCGGTGATTCTGATCAAACAAGGGAGAACCTGAAGAACCTCCCTCCGTAACACCATCCTCCCACTCATCTATATACCAAACAGCAGCGCCTCCTTGGTTAGCATGGTAAGGATTATCTTCATCAAAACAGATTTTCATTACATCTCCCGATGGATGATGAATGCTTGTAGTTGCAGTTACACTTTCATCATCTGATCTATCCCAACCTGCATATTGCACGTCGTAACTAGCAGGAGGAGATGAACTTAATTCTATTAAAGCAAAATCACTCCCCCCATTGCTTGCTACTAAATCCCCTGAAGAGATAGTTTGAAGTGTCGGACCACTGCTCCCCGCACAACTTGTAGACTCATGGTTAAACAGATAAACCCAGTTACTGGGGTTTCCTAAGCAATGATTAGCCGTAAGAAAGTAAGGTGTTCCATCATTTGAAGTGTTGTTGACTAATGCTCCGGTACAAACTGCGTTACCTCCATTAATAATAAGCGCTACTGATTTCTTTTCAATCTGCCAATCTTCTCCTTCCGGACAGTTGACATTTATGTTACATGCTCCTGAATTACCATAAGGTCCTCTTTCTGGATCGTCGTATTGGTTAATTATAGCTCTATATCCCTGAACTACCATACCCAATCTTAACTCCCCTTCATCAACTCCAGCTGGAACCAAATATTCGATAATCACGGCTTCTGAGTGTAACAGACTTACTGGTAATACTCCAGCTTTTTTATTATTCTTGTAGTTGAATGACCCTAAAAACTCAGATCGCTCTGAATTCCATATAAACAATTCAGCTCCCTTATGAAGAACAAATCTGTCAAACAAGAAAGAAAAAGAACTAGCATCTGCAGCCTTTACCCCTAACCTCCAAATTCTATCTCCATTCTCTAGCTCTGTCCATGAGCCACTGTTTTCTTTAGTGAAAGCTACATCGTGCTCTATTCCGAATCTAAAAGGGGTGTCTTTTTCTGCATCACCTATAGCATCCTGAAGACTGATTAAATTCATATCGAGGTCTCCGAACTCTTGGAAATCAATATTAAATCTTTCTACATCTTTTATATCCCACTGGTACGGCTCTCCTCCCTGAGAAATCTGCGCTATGACATTACCCGTCATAAAAACCAAGGCGGCTAGACCAATTAAAATTCGATTCATTGTTTTTTTTGTTTTACTTATACCTATATCTATTCTCCTGTTTTTCATAACCTAGTATTCTCACGTCCAATTCCAAAGTACCGAGATATCTCACTGGCTCTAGGTTAAACTCTATGGTATCAGTTAAAAGAGCTCTGCACCTATCGCCATTGGCATTGTGTTCTAAATTTAGTGTAATCTTAGGTGGTAAGCTCTTAGCGTAAGCCCCATTCGTTTTGAGTTTCCACTCGTGCGCTTCACACCCTCCACCATATTGTACAAGTAAAATTAGATTATCCCCCTCTACATTAGATTCTAAAAGTCTAAAACTATCCGTCTTGATATTCTTATATGTAGGGTCTATTTCTACAATAGAAATCATTTCTGTCTGATCTGCCAGAGATGTTTTCATCTCTCCCCTCATCTTGCATGAAGAGGAAACTATTATTAATGCACCAACTATAATTAGAGCACCTTTCAATCTTTTCATTTGTTTACTATTTAGCGCTGCAGTGCCACAAAAATGCCAAGATACTGGTTATTGGATTTCTATTTTTTAGATTCGTATAACTTTTTAAGTTCGATTAGTTCATCTCTTAATCTAGCAGCCTCCATGAACTCCATATCTTTAGCGGCTTTCTCCATGGTCTTTTGGGTCTTTTCGATGGTTTTCTGTAAATCATCTGAATTCATATACTGAACTACAGGATCCGCAGCTATCGCAGCAGAAGTATCTATCTCATTATAATTCCCTGGCCTGGAGACTACACCAGAATTTTCGAATAATGTTTCATTCTTTTTACTTATCTGCTCTGGCACTAATCCATGCTTGATATTATGAGCTACCTGTTTTTCTCTTCTTCTATCCGTTTCATCCATTGTAGTCTGCATGGAACCCGTAATCTTATCTGCATACATGATTACTTTTCCGTTTACATTTCTCGCGGCTCGCCCTGCGGTTTGCGTCAGAGACCTATTGCTACGCAGAAAACCTTCTTTATCTGCATCCATTATAGCCACTAGCGACACTTCAGGTAAATCCAGTCCTTCTCTCAGAAGATTCACTCCCACGAGCACATCGAACACTCCTTCTCTTAAATCTCTTAGAATCTCTATTCTGTCCAGTGTTTTCACCTCGGAGTGAATGTATCTGCAGGCTATATCTAATTTATCTAAATATTTAGAAAATTCTTCAGCCATTCTTTTGGTTAGTGTAGTAACCAAAACTCTCTCATTTTTAGCTATCACTCCGTGAATCTCATCGAGTAAATCATCTATCTGATTAATGCTCGGGCGCACCTCTATAGGTGGGTCCAATAACCCCGTAGGACGAACGACCTGTTCAATTATTACTCCTTCAGATTTTTCCAACTCATAATCTGCAGGAGTAGCGCTTACATAAACCACTTGGTTTAGCATGTCCTGCCATTCTTCAAATTTTAAAGGACGGTTATCTATAGCCGAGGGAAGTCTAAATCCATAATCTACTAAATTTACTTTTCTAGCTCGATCTCCTCCATACATAGCTCCTATCTGCGGAATGGTAACATGGCTCTCATCTATGACAAAAAGGAAATCGTCTGGGAAATAGTCTATCAAACAGAACGGTCTCTCTCCAGGCTGACGCCTATCGAAGTAACGCGAGTAATTTTCTATTCCTGAGCAAAAGCCTAGCTCACGCATCATTTCTAAATCATGTTCTACTCTTTCTTGAAGTCTTTTTGCTTCTAAAAACTTTCCTTCGGATTTGAAAAAATCTACTTGGTTTACCATTTCCTGTTGAATCTCCCAAATAGCGCTCTCCATGGTGTCTTTTCCTGTCACAAATAAATTGGCAGGATAGATTTTGATCTCTTCGAAGTCCAGTATTTTAACTCCACTATCAGGGTCAAATGTATATATCTCTTCTATCTCATCTCCCCAAAAAACAATTCTAAGTGCGTGATCTGCGTAGGCTAAAAATATATCTACCTGATCACCCACCACACGGAAAGTTCCTCTAGTAAAAAGGTCTCTGGTTCTGCTATACAAACTTGAAACTAGCCTGTACAAAAATTTATTTCTAGAGATAATTTCTCCTTTAGTCACAGAAATCACACTCTTATGAAACTCTACTGGATTACCTATTCCGTATATGCACGATACAGATGCCACTATAATAAGATCCCTTTTCCCGCTTAATAAAGCAGATGAACAAGCCAACCTTAATTTTTCAATTTCCTGATTTATCTGCAAGTCTTTTTCTATGTAAGTACCTGTAGTTGGAATAAATGCTTCTGGCTGATAATAATCATAATAACTCACGAAGTACTCCACTTGATTCTCAGGAAAGAACTGCTTAAACTCAGAGTATAACTGGGCTGCTAATGTTTTATTATGAGAGAGAATAAGCGTTGGCCGCTGTGTTTTTTCTATCAGATTAGCTATAGTAAATGTTTTTCCAGAACCCGTAACTCCCAAAAGTGTTTGGTGTTCAGTTCCGTTTTCTATTCCTTCTGTTAGCTGTCTTATAGCTTCTGGCTGATCTCCTGCTGGCTTAAATTCTGAATGTAATTTGAATTTCATGGTCTGAACAAAGATAGTTTCTATACGGCAATTGAAGGTCAAGAATTAGACACACACATTTCTTCAATTGAAACAACATCAACCCTTTTCATTCTGAATGACTCTGTATGCTTTAAGATGCGTTTTATTCTTCATTATTCTAATAATTGCTCTGAAAGCAACAGATAGAGCGCCTAAATCAGCGGGACATTTTAAATCATCCATTTACGCCTCTATAACTCTTCAACTTCCCTTCAGATAAAAACCTAATAGTTCAATGACTATTAAATCATTAACAAAATCACTCAAATTGTACACTCGTCTCCTTTTTTTGGCGGCTCTTTTTGACTAACTCTCTCCCCATTAAATAGAATAATACCCCATACTGAATAAATAAAAAGAACGGTTTTTCTTCTATTGTTCCATTGATATAAAAGGAATACGAGAGAAATATTAATCCTGTCCACCAGAAAGGGTACTTATGCTTAGAAAACAATGAAATACCAAAAGGTGTAAGCGCATACCAAGGATGAACCGTGGTGCTCATTAATAGATACACTGTGCTCACAATTAATGCTGCTGCTGGCAGACTCAACTTCCACGTATTCTGTGGAAAAAAACTAAGGGAAGAGATCACCAAAACTGTAATACCTGCCATAATAGGCCCTGCTGTTCCCACTATATCCCAGCCTAAAGCTAATTCGCCTATCCATTTTACGATGTAAAATATACTGGCATTAAACTCGAAACTTTGAAAATATAAATCGATGCTGCTCCAAATATTTAAGAGTACATCTAAACTTAAAAAAGGAAGGAATGTAATTAGAAATGTTAGCCCAGTAATAGCACCATATTTGATACTTATTTTCCATCCGAGACATGGAATAAGAAGAGGCAAAAACATTAATGGAAACAACTTTGTACTAATAGCTATTCCGAAAAAGATAGCCGACAGTAGCCAACTCTTTTTAAAACAGAAAACTGCCAAGATTATATACGTCAGCATGACCACTTCGAAATGAAGATTTCCAATCCCCTCTATTATGACTAACGGATTTAATGCCCAGAGTGAAAATTTACCTATTGCAACACCTTTACTTAGTGCCAGCCGAAATAATGTAAACAACCCTATAAATTCAGTAAGAAAAAAGAGGATTTTAAGAGTTAATAATCTTCCATAAATAGAATCCGTGAATAAACCTGAAGCTACAAAGTAAAGCTGATTAACTGGCGGATAAACCGAGAAATAATCTGGAGAATTCATCTGCTTATAAAGCTCTCCATTTAATGTGGTATCGAATTCATCCAAAACGATTAAACTTGAAGGCGTATATTCATATACATTATTACCGCTCAGCGTAATCTGTCCATCCCATATAAAACGATGATAATCGTCCGATAATGTAGGCGTAGCAAAAAGCCAAAATACTCTTAATGCAACAGCCATATAAAAGACATCTGTTATCTCATATTCATCTATTATTAATAGGTAAAGCCAGAATGCCCCGGTAAAGAGTCCAAGAAGCATATAAAAATCTTCCCTGGCTGTGAAAAATACTAGAATGTGCGCTACAAAAGTTAAAAACACAATTCCCACTCGCCAAAATGAACTCATGTTACCGTGCAGATTTATGACATTTGGGTATGCTTTACCGAATAGAAACTTACGACACCGAAACCTACTGTCAGCATCACATGAAAAGGAAGTAGTCCGTAATCTCCCAAATAAATAGCATATCCTATAGCTGACAAAAAGTAAAGCGTTATAAACACTTCTAAGATGGTGAGCGGATTCACCTTAAAAGCTCTGTACTTCTTATTCGCCCATGTACCCGATTTTTCTTCTAGAGCAAATTTAGGTGTTCTTACAAATGGTGTTTTTCTTCCGATATACCCTTCGATTACTGCTATGCTGTTATGAAGAGATAGCCCCATACTTACTGATAAGAAAAGAGGAAATCTCACAATGAATCTCAATAAACTTTTTATTCCTCCTTTTTCTGAATGGCTCATGCTTAACCAGTAGAAATAACTTAGAACAAGAAAACTAGAAACAAAAACACTAGCTAGCTTGAAGATGGAATCATATCCTTCAAAATTATGCTTGATCAAAAGAACAGGTACACTTAAGATGGATGTACAAAAGATACAGATAAACACAAAACTATTCAGAAGATGAAATGCAGCATGGACTTTAGTCTTCCAGTCGAGCTGTTTTGTTCTCATTACTTTAGGGAGATTTTTTACTGCGCATTCTGCAGCTCCTTTGGTCCAACGAAACTGTTGATTTTTAAGAGAATTCATCTCTGCCGGAAGTTCCGCAGGAGAAAGCACATCCTCTAAATAAGTGAATTTCCAGCCTTTCATTTGAGCTCTATAACTCAAGTCTAAATCTTCTGTAATTGTATCACTCTGCCATCCTCCTGCATCTTCTATGCAAGTTTTTCTCCACACACCAGCAGTTCCATTAAAGTTTATGAAATGACCTAGTGAGTTTCTTCCTACTTGCTCTACAGTAAAATGCGCATCTAACGCGAAAGCCTGCAACTTAGTTAGAAAGCTATAATTCTTATTTAGATGTTGCCATCTAGTCTGCACCACTCCTATCTCATCTGAAGCATAAAAGTGAGGAATTGTTTTTCTCAGAAATAAAGGATCTGGAACAAAATCGGCATCGAAAATGGCTATAAACTCGCCCTTAATTTTCTGCATTCCATAAGCCAAAGCACCTGCCTTATATCCTTTTCTTTCGGGCCTTTGTATATGTGAAATATCAAACCCTAACGCTTGCAGTGCTTTTACTTTTACGGCAGCTACTTGGAAAGATTCGTCTGTAGAATCATCTAAAAGCTGAATATCCAATTTCGATTTATCGTAGTCCATCTTAGCTATAGATGCTAGTAATCTCTCTACTACGTATAATTCATTATACACCGGAAGCTGAATCGTGACTCTAGGCCATTCTTTATCTTCCATGCTACAGCTGGTTTTCTTCACAGCTTTTTTCTGTTTGGAATATGCTAATGCTAAGCTCAACTGCATAATACTATAGGCAAATATGAACAGAAGGAAAAAGGCATATAATAAGATGAGGATGATCTCCATACTATCGATACTTGATTAAGGTGTAAATAATTTTATAGCCCGCTAAAATAGTTCCTTTAAGTGTACCCGTGATTTTAGAATTGCCTACTCGTTTTCTGTAACGTGCAGGAAACTCCATGAACGGTACTTTTTGTTTCGCTATTTTTATTTGCATCTCCACTGTCCAACCGAAGTCCTTATCTTTCATTTTCAGGGCATTCAACGTACTCAAACGGATAGCTCTGAATGGCCCAAGGTCTGAAAAACGAACTCCATAGAACAATTTAAGAAGTCCAGTAGCTAGCCAATTTCCGAAGAGTTGCTGTGGCATCATAGCTCCTTTTTCTCTCTGCCCTTTAGCCCTAGAACCTAAAGTGAAGTCTACTTCTCGATTTACAATGGGTCGTATCAACTGCCCTAACTCATCTCCATAATCTGAATAATCTGCATCCATAAACACTATGATTTCTGGAGGCAGACTAGATTCATTTACATACTCAATCCCTCGTAAACAGGCCGCTCCGTAACCCTGATAGAGTTCATCTACTACTATGGCCCCGCCTTTTAACGCAGCACTCACTGTCCCATCCGTAGAGTTGTTATTTACCACTACCACATTTCGAATTAGACTCCTATCTAGATCTGCCAAGACCAATGGAATACTATCTTGTTCGTTAAAAGCGGGAATTATGACATCAATAACCAAGGGCGTTTTTTTTGTTTTTAAGCTGGTACAGCGGCATACTCACGAAGCCCTACTTTAAGACATTCCAATGCTAATGTAAGGTCAGCTTCATTCAAAACATAGGCAATTCTCACCTGATTTAACCCTAAGTCCTTAGTGCTGTAAAAACCGGCCGCAGGAGCCATCATTATGGTTTGGTTATTATGAGAGAATTCTTCGAGCATCCATTGACAGAAATGCTCTGTATTCTTTACGGGAAGTTCTGCGATGCAATAAAAAGCTCCTTTAGGCAGAGGACATTTGACACCTGGAATTTCGTTTAGACCATTCACAAGCGTATTCCTCCTGTTCACATATTCTTCTTTTACCCCATCGAAGTATGACTGCGGAGTAGACAATGCTGCCTCTCCAGCTATCTGACCATAGGTAGGAGGTGAAAGTCTAGCTTGCGCAAATTTCAAGATAGTGCCGTAGAGTTCCTTATTTCTAGTAACCACTGCTCCTATTCTAGCTCCGCACATACTGTAACGCTTGGATACAGAATCTATCATTATAGCATTATCCTCTAAACCATCTAAGCTCATTACTGAGTAATGCTCTAATCCGTCATAAGCGAACTCTCTATACACCTCATCAGCTATTAGAAATAAATCATGCTTTAAGACCAATACTCTTAATTGTTCTAGTTCTTCTTTAGAGTACATATAACCGGTCGGATTCCCCGGATTACAGATAAGAATTGCTTTGGTTTTATCCGTGATTTTTTCTTCGAATGCCGAGATCGGAGGAAGTGCGAATCCATCATCTATACTTGACGTGACAGGGACTACATTCACTCCAGCTGACACTCCAAATCCATTGTAGTTGGCATAAAATGGTTCTGGGATAATGACTTCATCCCCTGCATCCATACAACTCATCATGCTAAAAGTAAGAGCCTCTGAACCTCCGGTAGTTACCATTACATTTTCAGCATGGATATTAATTCCTACAGATGAATAATAATCTACTAATGCTTTTCTGTATGAGAAGATACCCGCACTATCAGAGTAAGCTACCACATCCATCTTTAGATTTTTAATCTTTTCTCGAGCTACAGCAGGGGTTTTTATATCTGGCTGACCTATGTTTAGATGAAATACAGTTTTCCCTTGGCTCTTAGCTTTATCAGCAAAAGGAACTAATTTTCTTATTGGAGAGGCTGGCATGATGCGCCCTTTTTGTGAAATGTTTGGCATATTGACTTCAATTAAAGATTGCAAATATACCTTAGAGAGTTATCTTAGCCAATGAAAAAGTATACGGGCGCACATGAATCCTATTCTGGCATTTATTAAAACTACTAGACCGGTAAATCTGCTCATAATAGCAGCTACTATGTTTACACTGCGCCACTTTGTGGAAGGAGGCTTTATTCGACTAGCTTCTAGTCCTTTTAAATATCCCATGGCCGGGTTTACAATTTATCAAATAAGTGAAATCCATTTTTCACTTCTGACGTTGATTATGGTATTTCTAGCAGCTTCTGGAAACATTATCAATGACTACTTCGATGTGAAGGTAGACCGCATAAACAAACCTAACCGCATAACTATAGACAGAGGCTTCAAAAGACGTGTAGCCATGGCCGTACACCATACGTTTAACGCAATAGCGGTAAGTGCAGGCATCTATTTAGGCTGGGCTGAGAAAGTTTGGTTTTATGCTATTACTCCCATTTTCATAGCTGGTGCGCTTTGGTTTTATTCTTTCTACCTCAAAAAGACTTTTTTGCTTGGCAATGTGCTCGTGGCATTAATTGTCAGTATTGTTCCTCTTTGGGCTACTTACGGTATTATTAATCAACCTCTTATTATCACTGCAGATATTAATGGAAACTCATCTCTCATCTCCGATTTTTATATCTTCTTTACCTTAATCGTTTTGGCATATACCATTCAGGCCTATATGATTTCTCTATTCAGAGAAATAGTGAAAGATGCTGAGGATGTAAAAGGAGATAAAGAGTTCGGCTACAAAACACTTCCTATATTGTGGGGATGGAATAAGACAAGAAGAGTACTATTAGTTTCTATGACTTTATGGTTTCTCGTATTACTGGCAACCACTCACTATATAACTTCTGAGTTCATTGCTATTTGGGGTCTTTTATTCGGAATTCTAGTAGCTGTTCCTTTTCTATTATCCATCTGGAGTTTGAGGAAATCCAACATAAAAAAAGCCCATTTTACCAAAGCTAGTTTTTTGCTAAAGATCACGTTGGGCGGCGGGCTCATTTTTAGTGCATTTATTCCTGAATTAATGGATTCTTTCCTCTACCAATATTTCAATTAACTCTTCGGCAGAACATATACAGATTGTCCTTAAACCGTTTAGGCTAAGAATGTCACCAAAATTATTGAGTATTTTTGTCGTATGAGAAAACTCTTACTAGTATTCCTGTGTGCACCATTATTTTTGTTAGGACAAAATACTTTTATCAAACAATTTAATAACTCTAAGTGGGCAAACGGGTCAGATACACTTAGCTTTCTCGAGTCTTTAGATACTAAGGGAAATTCTTACAAGGCAGTAACATCTAGTTCGTACATATTCTATATTGATTTAGATAAAGATAATTATAGTACTAAGGAGTTAAATCCAGTAAGAGTACAATGTTGTATGTGCTCTTATAAATCTATTTTGGATACTAAAGATTCTTTAATAGTAGATCATTTCTCAACAGATGACTTTGGAAATAGTGAGTTAAGAGTGAATACTTTTTATATACAAGAGAATCAATTAGTACAAGTTGAAGTAACAGATAATGAATCTCCTAGAGTAACTAAGCGGACGCGACTAATGCCCGAAGAAGTTGGGCAAAGATCTACAAATACAAGGTATTATTCAAATTCATCTGCCCCCTTATTATTTAGAGAAGAACCTAATATTCATAGTAAAGTATTAAATAGAATTAAATATGGTGATGAATTAACTGTAACTGATGGACCATTAACAAAACATGATTTAA
>DDEI01000081.1:34836-35391 GCA_002336675.1 Flavobacteriales bacterium UBA1958
ATTTAATTTTTCTACTCACTTTAAAACTAACCGTAAAAATATTAGTTATAACACGCATACAATACAATCATACTATGTGAAGGCCAATTATAAAGGAGTGAAGGGATATGTATATTTTGGGTTATTGTCTGAGAAAAAGCCTATTGACTTTTCAATGTTTTTTGAAGTCTCAACAGACCAAGCTACAGGAGAAGGAGATATGATTTTCAAAGATCAAGATACAACAATGATGACTTCAGAGGATTATACTGAAAGAGATGGTATAGAGTCAATAGCCTGGACAAGAATCAAAACCTACGAAAATAATATTAGAATTACTGAAGATTTTAATGGAAAATACACTCGAACCAACACAATTGAATTACCTATAGTTTCAAGAGATGATTTTTATGTCTTATCAAATAACTTATTGAGATATTTAAATTCACATACTTTTCAGTATTTAAATATTAGCAAAGATTCATGGAGCATTGCATTTTCCGAAATGGGAGCCTATATACAGATTAGTATTTCGGAAGATGAGGAAAACATATATATTAGGTATGACTATGGAGG
>DDEI01000081.1:35780-36941 GCA_002336675.1 Flavobacteriales bacterium UBA1958
CACAATTTCGCGGAATTATTAAATAAAAAATTATGAAAAAAATATTAATACTTTTTTTATTCTTTCCATTAATTAGTGCTGCTCAACAGCAAATTAATAAAACCATGATTTATGATGGTATTGAAAGAGAGTATATTGTGTATTTACCGGCAAGTTATGATGCTAGTACAGACTATCCTTTACTATTTAGTTTCCACGGTGGGGGCGGAACCTCAGGTGGTCATATTATCATAAATGATATGAGACCCATAGCAGATACAGCAGCATTTATTGCAATATATCCGCAAGGTGCAATTGATTATGATGGAGCTGAACCTGGTCAAGACCCTTCAACTTCCTGGATACATAAAGCCCCTACAACTCATGATGATATTAATTTTATCGGTGCAATAATTGATACGCTTGCAAATGAATATTTAGTAGATGAGAATAGAGTTTATGCTTGTGGTTATTCAGAAGGAGCTATTTTTTCCTATGAGTTAGGGTGTAGACTTAACAATAGATTAGCTGCTTTTGCTTCTGTTTCAGGAAGTATGATAACAGATGATTTTCGAGATAGTTATTATAATTGGGGATTTTGCACTCCTATTCACCCTACAGCTGTTATGTTAATTCCAGGAACTACTGACGAAAATCCAAACTCATATTATGATGGATTACAGCCTTACTATATGTCTGCTGATGAAATAACCACTTATTGGAGTTCGGCGAATAATACCGACTTAAATCCAATAGTTTCGCAGATCCCTAATACAAATACATCTGATGGGAGCACTGTTGAAAGGAGAGTTTGGCAAAGTGGAGATAATTGTGTTAGAGTAGAAGAATTAAAGGTTATCGGAGGTGATCATGATTGGCCTGGCACTTTTGGCAATATGGATATTAATGCATCTGAAGAAATATGGAATTTTGTCTCTAAATATGATATAAATGGATTAATTGATTGTAATACTTCAAGTAATCATGAAATTAATATTATTCAAAACAAAAAGTTACTTCGCATAACTGATATGTTAGGAAGAAATATAAAGGAGTTGAAAAATATTCCACTTTTCTATCGTTACGATGATGGATCTGTTGAGACGAAAATAATTCTTGAATAAATAAAACCCCACTCATTTGAGTGGGGTTCTTTTTGTGGACCTCTCGGTCCCAATTTCG
>DDEI01000012.1:0-2668 GCA_002336675.1 Flavobacteriales bacterium UBA1958
AAAATCTTACTCCTAAATTTAAAATAGCCGATTCAATTAACCACCAACCTCCGATTAGAAACAGGCACCATCACGTTTCCTTCATAAAAATTAATCAAGTAAACACCTTTTTCCAACCCTTCAGTAGAAATAGACGTTTTCTGGTATACAGTCGCTTTATTCTTACTCGCTATTTCCTTTCCTTGAATGTCAAAAAGACGAACTGAAAATACACTTGTCTCAGAGTTTTCTATGGTTAACTCCTCGCCTACCGAAACAGGATTAGGGTAAACACGAATTGGGTTAACTTGAGGCTCGTCAATAGTACTGGCCAAGTCAGCTTGATTGGTATAGATAGCACCATTTGCTCCTACCGCAAAAACAGATACCCCGGAATGAGATTCTATATCATTTATTCTATTTTCTACTGGCACTGAATTCCAGAAAAAAGTTGATCTTTCGAAAATGATCCCCTCCTGACCATCAAAATTATCTATTTCTCCTGCTGTGTATGCGACGCCTTCTGAAGTAGTGTGTAATGAATTTAATTTAGGATAAAAGAATGAACCGATTTCCCAGTCAACCTGCCAAGTCAGCCCATCATCGATACTTGTCATAGAACTCCACTCCTGGATATTGTGGTGAGAAATTCTAATTAAATCACCAGCAAAATCTATATCTGTAATCGCATAGCCTGCGGCCAAGTTAGGAATAGTATCCCATATACCTCCACCATCCGTGGTTCTTAATAATGTCCCCTCTACGGTACCAGCAAATCCTAATTCTGGATTTTTAAAATTAATGGTAGTCACATAATTCGTATTCGACCAATCAACTGGAAACACTACTGGTGTCAAAACTCCATCCACAAATTTTTCTATAAAGTGTCCTGAAAAACATCCTCCTCCACCTGCAAAGCCATAATCCTCGCTTTCAAAATAAAGACTGGCTTGCTGACAGAAACCTAAAGATATGTTCACACCAGCCCACGTTATTCCTCCATCGAATGTTTCTAGCATAGCACCATATAGACCTGACATAACATATCCATGGTTTTCATCAAAAAAATGAAGATCATATACATCTAAGTATTGAACCCAATCATCACTAATTAACTCGGTGACTATTTCATTCCAGCTAATTCCACCATCTAGTGTTTTTAATAGAATACTATCCCCTCCAATGAATCCAATTTCATCAGAAATAAACTGAATAGTCTTTAACTCTCTATCTGTCGCAGAGTCTATTTGATACCATGTTTGAGCAGAAAGAGTAAAGCACATTATAAGCGTAGCAAAGGTAAAAATGAACTGTTTTCTCATTGTCTTTGTATTTGTTTCTGTAAATAAACAACTATAAAACGGAAAGCTCATTGAAGATTTTTCTCTGTTACTTGTGAATTTTTCTCCTGTAGAATTATAATACTAACAGACCCAGCTCAGGAAGAAAACTCATAAAACAACTAATGGAAAAGGCATAAAAAAAAACCAAATAAAATTCTATTTCTTTAATAAATAATTCAATGCACTTTAGCTATTAAACCAGCTAACTAACTGATTTTAAACAAAACAGTGTCATTGTAAATTAAAACAATAAGTGAATATTTGCTGTTTTGTTTAATTTAATACAAGCTTATGAAAAAGCACAAATCACATAATAAATAATGAAACACTTAAGGCTTACTTCTACTCCATCTAACAGTAATAAAAACACAAGTCACTGATTGTTAACATTTTGTTGTTTAAAGTTATAAAAACGGGATACTTAACAGCGTTTAATTTGGCGTAAAATAGAAAAGCTTAAAATCTAATTATTTAAAAACCAATAAAAATGGAAACAATGAACAAGATGGACAAGGTTAACCAATTAACAGATCAGTTGCTTGATTCTCCAAAGATGATCAGCGACAAACTGCCGTGGAACAATTGGAATTCAACAGTAGAGGATTCTGAAAGCAATATCGCTGGATGGATTGGTAAAGTATTTAATATCGCAGCACTTGTTGTGCTTTTAGGTCTCCTATGGGGACTATTTAGTCAACTATGGATGGGTGATGGTGGTTTTTGGAAACAAGAAGCAAAATTAATTACAGGAGGACTTTTAGGTATTGTGCTCTGGACTTATGCTGCATTTCCGATTACGCAAATTATCAGAAATACTAGTGAGAGTATTAGCTCCTCAAAAAGCAATATAATGAATCTCATTTTTTTAGACCTTCCTGTTGCAATAATTAAATTAAGCGGATATGCTCTAGCAATGGTTGGATTATTCGCTGCGATAGCTGCGGTATTGAGCTTTATTACCACACTTAATGTAAGCGGTGTTTCCAATATGGAAGGTGTTATGTTTTCAATGTCTGGAATGAATACACTCGGAATTAATGCAATAATGGAATTAATGGGTAATTACGGCATGGGAGATATCAGTAATATCATTTCTCAAATAACAAGCCCTAATCTAACGAATTATGATGGTAGCGCCTGGACAATGAATGGAGCTGCGGGAATATGCGGGTCATTTATAGCAGTACTAGTGACATTAATCAATTTATATATCACCGTAGCTATATATAAATTCATATTTGGATTAGCCTCGACATTAGTAAAATGGGTTCAAGCACCTTATTTACCATTTAAGTCACTCTAATTTAAAATCTATATCAAACAAAAAAAGACCTCAATATTGAGGT
>DDEI01000012.1:3005-9080 GCA_002336675.1 Flavobacteriales bacterium UBA1958
TTTTTTTGTTTATACCCTATTAGAATAAATAACTCTTTTTTTACCTACAATAAATGGATGATTTTTAAAAAGAAAACTGTTGGATAGATTTCTCTCTTACTCATGAATTTTTCTTATTTCCCGTTGCAACGCTAAAGGACTGGATCCTGATTTAGATTTTATAAAATTACTAAAGGAAGACGCATCTAAAAAGCCCAATTCATAGCCAATCTCTTTTATAGATAACGACTGAAAAAGCAACAATCTTTTGGCCTCTAAAAAAAGGCGATTATGAATCATTTTAAGTGGACTGAAACCAAAATGTTTATTGGTCAAGGCGTGCAGATTTTTAGACGACACATTAAGAGCGTCCGCATATTGAGAAACTTTATGAAATCCTTTGTACTCACTCTCTAATAGTTCTTTAAATCGATACGTAGTTTTTCCAGAGTCTGACTTAAAGTTAACTTGAACAGGACGGATTAAATCTAGGAGCATAGAATTCAACAGGTAAAAATCTGATTTCTTACTCTTTCTAGATTCTAGCTCGAATAATCTCTTATAACTATTCAACATAGAAAAAAGATGCTCATCACCCTCGAAAAAAGCGGGATTCTCCAAATCGTAAAAGGCAGTATAAGAAGATATTTCTGAGGATATAATCTGCTCAGGATAGAACTGAAAGAGAAATCCTTTTGACCGGACTTCACGTGTGAGCAGATGAATTTGGTTAGGATGTATAAGATAGGCAGAATAACATTTGATAGGGTATTCATTAAAATCCACCAACTGGATTCCTCCACCTTTTTCGAAACAAATCAATTCATAATAGTTGTGCCGGTGAACTGCCGTAAAATCATACGGATTCACATAATCCAAGGATTCTATGGTTATAGTGGAATGGTTCTTTAAATCGTGCGATGGGGTGTTCATGATAACTGCGTGCATCTAATTTACAAAGACTTTTAACAGTAACTCCGAACTTATCTAAAAAGGACTCGAAAAATCAGGGTTGGATATAAACGTTTCGTCGGTGAGTGTTTTTAAGAAATTAACTAAATCTGTCTTATCCTCAACAGTGAGCATTAATCCAGTGCTAGTCGTCGCCAATAAAGCCTCATCCAAAGTAGAAGAGATTTCTATCCCCTCATTATAGTGACTTACCACTTCTTCCAATGTTTGGAAGCGCCCGTCATGCATGTATGGTGGAGTTAGCTCTATATTTCTAAGAGTGGTGACTTTAAACTTGGCTTTATCCCCTTTTAACCCTGTAACATTGAACCTTCCTAAGTCAGTAAAATCAACATCGTCATCTAATCCATTATTCATGTAAAAGTTATTTGCAAAATTAAACCCTCCATGGCAGTGTTCACAGTCTGCGCCAGAATCTTCTGGGAAAAACTCATTGTATTCAGAGAAGAATAGTACCCGACCTCTTTCTTCGCTCTCAGACAATTCTGTTTGACCAGCTAGAAATTTATCGTATTTAGAATTATTAGAGATCATGGTCATCATAAACTGCTCCATGGCCTGCCCCATTTTCAAAGGAGTTATTTCCCCATTTCCATAAGCTCTAATAAATTGATCTCTATACTCCTGAATTTCATTCAACTTTGTGATCACATTTGCATGTGACTCTGCCATTTCTATTGGACTTATTATGGGCTGCAAGGACTGATGAGCTAATGAAGGTGATCTTCCATCCCAGAAAAAACCATTATTATTCCAGGCTAAATTAATAACAGCCATGGCCTGCCTATCTCCAAAATCTCCTTCCGAGCCTTGACTAAACTGGTTAACATCTGAAAAACCATTAGACTGGCTATGACAAGATGCGCAAGATTGATTGTTTAAGGAAGACAGCTTCTCTTCATAGAATAACATTCTGCCTAGTGCTACTTTAGCGTTAGTGAGTTGAAATCCTTCAGGGCTCATAGGTGTTGGAAAACTACCTAGATCTAACTCATAAGGTGTTTCGTCTAGGCTTACAGACACTGATTCTAGAGCAACCTCATCCTTTTTACATGAGGATAAAACGATGGCCAATACTATTATAAACTGAAATATTCTTCTCATCTTACAGACTGCTTTTCTATAAACTTTTCATCGCTTAGGCTCTTTAAAAAAGCTACCAAATTTTCTTTTTCTTTTGCAGAGAAATGAAAAGGTTTTAATTTTTTAGAGCGGTTTTCATGCGTTTCAATACCGCTACTGTAGTGGTCCACAACCTCCTCTATAGTCTCCATGCTTCCGTCATGCATATAAGGAGAGGTGAATTCTAAATTTCTTAACGTAGGGACTTTAAACACCGCTCTGTCTGACTCATTTGCTGTTAATCTTATTCTCCCCGAGTCCAAGTACTGCTCATAGAGTCCATTATTTTCGAATGCATAATTAGTAAAGGTAAATCCACCATGACATGAGCCGCACTGAGCTTTATCGCTAAAAAAGAGGTTCATCCCTTTTATCTCTTCTTTAGTTAACTGCTTCTTATCACCTTGATAATAATACTGATCAAATCTACTTTGTCCACTAATAAGCGTTCTTTCAAAGTTAGCCAGAGCTCTCGTGATTACATAAGGGTCAGGGACTCGGCTATAGGCTATCATGCTCATATCTATGTAGCTCTGATCTTCATTCATCCTCTCAGCTATTTCTAAAATATTCATATCCAATTCTAGATGTTCCTGAATAGGTACCAACACCTGCATTTCTAGGGTTGGAACCCCACCATCTCTATTTAAATAAGGACTGTAAGCCACATTCGCTAAGGAAGGGGCGTTGCTTTTTCCTTGTGCTAAATCTGACCCTATACTAAACCGTAAATTATCAGAAAAAGCCAAATGCGGTTTATGACAACTGGCACAGCTAACACTAAAATCCTTACTCAATAGAGTGTCAAAAAAAAGTCTTTTACCTAAATTTATTCTTTCTACACTTGGCAAATTATCTTCTGGAAAATCTATTTCAGGAAACCCAATAGGAATAATGACTAAACTTTTGTCTTCTTCGGAATCATGGCTAATTAAAAAATTAGCGAACATAAAAACCACCCCTATTCCTAAAATATACTTAATCAAAAGAAACGATTATTTAACCAGCCATTTCTCTGAAACTAATACTGTGTCTTCTTGCTTCAGGCTAATTAGATATACTCCAGACTCAGTCAAAGGAAGATTTAAAGTAGAAACAGATCCATTTATCAGCTCAGAATAAATCAATTTTCCTGAGATATCTAAGATTTCTAACTCTACATCTCTTAAATTTTTTAAATCTAAGAGTAACTTAGATTTCTCTCCACCTACAGAAGGGTTAGGTGCTATTCTCATAGATATTTTATCGAGTTCCTCCTCTTCTAAACTCAGTACAGCCTGAGAAAATACAGCATCTCTAAAGTTTTCTAGCATGATAACTGCATCACCAAACCCACCATGTGTAATCCCTCCTTGTGCGGTAGAAACCGAATTAAAAGCTTCTGCGTAATTAGCATCAAGGTCTATATTAATTTCTCCGTTAAAGGTTGAAGTAGATACTGGTAAGGTTTGTACGTGATAATTCTCGTTTCCAAGTGCATGTACTTGGAAATTAAATTCTGCACCTCCTGTACCAGAGAGACCTTCCATAGCTAAGAATCTATAGCCAGAAGCCCAGCCCCAATGCATCGAAGGATTTTGGGGTGCCAACGGGTGATCGCTGGGCCATAATGTTAAGTCCTGATTATTGTAAGGAGTTTGAACTCCCACATGAAACGAAATAGCCTCTAACTGATCTATATCAAAGTCACCTAATTCAAAAATCTCAAGATCAAATGCATCCACCAATAACCAAACACTAGCAGCAGGAGTGACTTGACCTCCATCATGAATAAATTCTATTTGGGATATGTAATACTCACATCTATCGAGTGAAGCCTGGTCTCCATTGGCTATACTAAAATCGGAGTTTATCTCTAAGTTTTCTGCTCCTACTTTATGGTTTAAAGTTAAGCTTACTGAGCTCTGAGTATAACCTACCAAACTAAAGCACAATAGCACTAAAGAAAAAATAATTTTCATCTGAAAGAGTTTGTTCATAACTGCAATATACTCAAAATGGCAGCTACAAATTATAACAATTAGAGGCTGTGATATCCGTAAAAATTGAGCCTAAAGAATTGAATTATCGCATTCTCACTTGAACTAATCGATTACTATTTTTTGTAAATACACGTCACCTGTTTTAAGAATATACACTCCTTGAGGTAAATCTAACTGAACATCTGTTTTCGGATAATTTATTTTTTTGGTATAGACCACCCGACCAAATACATCAAGCAACACCAATTCTCTCCCAGCGCACAAAAGACACTCTAAAGTAAACTGCCCATTGTTGGGGTTAGGATAAACTCTCGCTTCCATCTCTACTTCTTGTATACCTACTATAGGCTCGATACATGAGCCCGGCAAATTTTCATCTAACCAGTTTATTCTTAGATTAATCCATTCCTTAAAAAACGCTACTTCTCCAGCATAATTATCTGGAAGCGGCTCTACCTCTGGAGCAGCAGTGGCAAGTCCTAGAATAGGCCATTTCTGGAAGTGACGCTCTTGAGCCTCGCTCACCAATAAAGCTATACTGTCTATGTAGTTATTTATATACCCTTGGTTTAAGAATTCCTCCCTGTATTCATCCCACTGGCAGCGTTGCTGATTGACATAAGTGCTATCCTGCTGCAAACGCAAATACCAATCAGGGCTGTAATTATCTGTAGGGCAGTTGTTAATTAAATGCGCCCACCCCGACCCATCTTGATTTTCAAAAATATCACAGGTATACATGTCCTTCCAGGCCCAATCAAAATCCCAGGATGGACCTGCCTTGAATAAGCCTCCATTAGAAGCCTTGTCTTTATGAAAATACCTGCTTTTCTTAAACCCATCATTATTTCTACTCAACTCGTTTAGAAGAAAATAATCTATGAATGACTCTACATCGAGATAGTTTCTATACCCTTCATCCTCACTCATAAAACCATCACTATAAAGAGCTGTTTCCATAGAATCTACATAAGAGGCTATGTATTCTTTTTGTGGCTCTGTAATCTCAACTGGCTTAGGGGATTTATAAACCAAGTGAACATCAAAATCTGGATGATTTAAAGAAGTGTTATTTAGTTCCCAGCTGTTCTGATTGTTATGGTAATTAAGCTCAAGAATATATCCTCCTGTCACATCATCTCCTTCGTTTTCTGTTTCATTTAGCGCAGCAATGTCTAACCTGCCCCCGTCCACTTTTATTTTTTCACCGAACGCATAAATTCCCTGGTAATCTCCGTTTAACTGGACTTCACACAATCGAACTCTAGGCGCATACTCTCCCATTCTCTCGAACAAATGACTCGCTAGAAGATTTCTCATCAGCACTTTGTCATTGTAATTACTCAGTAATACCCAGTCATTCTCCTCTGGCATATCCACTAGACTCACATTGTTGTTTTCTCCCAAAGCATCTCTTGTTTCAAAAGAATATGGTTTCTGCGGGTAACCTGCAGAGCTAGCTCCTCTTAATTCAATTCCTATCTGGCCATTGTAGTTTGTGGGTGTATCTGTTAAGAAATTGACTTCACCTGGACCGTTATAAATCACCTTGAGGGAAGCATCTATTTTGGGCTCATCTAGGATTTCTTCTCCATTGGTTTCTATTAAAAAAACAGGGAGAAGAGACTGTTCCAGCTCTACTATTCCTGGATCCAAAGCACATAACTCGAAACTTCCTACTGCCCCACCGTATCCCCATAATTGTACAAAAACAATCTCTCCTGGGGTTAAATTACTAGTAGTCAAAAAAGAAAAATATCCCGTTCCTCCATCATCATCGCACGGGCCATCCTCAAGAGAAAAACATTCTTCTCCAAACCAAAGCTGGATTCCTGTGTCATTAATACCTCCATTATCCGCAGTTTGAAAAACAAGATTTCCTGATTCTGGAACACTAATATAATACCAGATATCTCCGCCATTATAAGCTGCGCAGTTAGGAGTATATCCTGAACCTATTATGGCTGAATTATCAACATTTACGCATTCGTCAGGAGTTAAAGGGAAAGCAGAACATGGA
>DDEI01000012.1:9479-10440 GCA_002336675.1 Flavobacteriales bacterium UBA1958
CTGGTCCATCCGAAGAAATGAGCACACCTCCAGATGCTAAGAGTACATAACTGTTTTCATTTTCGTACTCTCCTGTTGAATAATTTAGAGTGATCTCTTCCCCGTTACAAGTTGGTATTAGGACGTTATTTCCAAACTCTTCTGCTGAAAACACTCCGAATGATTCACTATTTATAAAAACCTCAAGCTCAGCTCCGTTCCAACCGTCTCCATAATCATCTTGAAGTATCAATGTATAATCACAGCACTGAGCAAGCAGTTTCTGAGGGATAAAGAAAAAGACTAAAGCGGAAATAAAAATACCCTGTAAAAAAGTTGAGTTCATCATGAACCCCAAAGCTAACGAATTGATTTTACTTCCCCTTTACAATTCAAACTTGTAACAATAAAAAAACCCCTTACCCCAATAAAGGGATAAGGGGTTTTTCAGTTATTATCTTTTATGTTACTCACATGAAGTACCGAAAGCTCCTAGGAACCCTCCTAAATCACTTACGTTGATAAAACCATCACCTGAGAAATCTCCAGGACAAGAGTTTCCAGAAAATATACAGGAATCATCATCAACATTGGCTGATACATCATAATTATCTGCGGAATCATATATACATCCTAATACTACTAATACAGAACAAGAGCCATCATCTGTCAAAGCGTAAGGATTATACTCAACAAATAGATAGTCCGTACAACCTAAGAACTCACATGAACCATCGTCAGTCTGAGCTGCCTCATCATAGTTAGAAGCATTTAAGTCGGTACATCCCCCCAACAAAGGACATGAAGACAGATAAGTTCCCACAGGAAGAGGTGATGCAGCCGAAGTATTATCTGCTCCACCTTCTAATCCGTCTACTCCTGAGAATGTCCAGTTAGCCTCTACGAAGACTCCTCCATCAGGACCTGAACCACAGCTTCTGTAAGCCCATCCATCTAGATATTCCCAAGTAGTTCCGTTTCC
>DDEI01000028.1:0-26943 GCA_002336675.1 Flavobacteriales bacterium UBA1958
CAGTTTTTTTCATTTTAGTGTTTTATTTTCCAGTAAAAATCAAAATTATCTTTTTCTACAACCTATAGTGCAGATGGTTTCAATTTTTATAAACAAGTTTTATTCTCTAACTAAATAACTATACTAAACATTCGTTATTGTTCATCAAAGGCAACTATTTGAAATATCTAATCTTTATAGCATTTTTAGGCTCTCCATTTTTAAGCAATTTACAGACTAGCGATGCAATAAAGTTTTTTCAAGTTGTCGCAACTCATAACGGGCGAACAAAAGAAATTTCTAATACTCCTGCGAACAAAACCTCTACACTTGATTTTTGCAACGCTGAGATACAAAAACTACATATAAGTGGTTATCTAGAAGCCGCAACGGATAGTTTGGTTCAAAAAAATAACACCCTCCTCATCTTTATTACTATCGGTACCGAGTACACTATTCAGTCGATAAATCTTATTGACTTTCAAACCAGTGTATTTCAGGGGGAAATGGAGTTTTCAACGATTTCAAGAATGATTCGAAGAGAGTTGTCATTTCAAGAAAACAACGGTCACCCCTTTGCTAAAATCCAAAGCCAAGGAATACTAGACAGCAGCAACATTACTCTTGAAATAACGCTGGACAAGGGTCCTGTAGTTGAATTTGACAGCCTTATCATAAAGAGTGAGGAGTCATTCGATTACAACACCATTAAGAAGATATTCAACTTCAAATCAGACAAGCTATACTCAGAAAATTATGCCAAAGGATTATCCAAAATAGCCAAAGACAATTCCTTCTTCGGTTTTAATAAACCACCAAAAATTTCATTCCGAAATGATAAAGCTTCCGTTACTTTATTCCTAAAGAAAAAAAAGACAAGCCGTTTTGATGGAATTTTAGGACTTCAGCCCTCAATAGGTGGTTCTACTTCAGTAACAGGACTTATTTCATTAGATTTAATCAACATTCTAAACCGAGCGGAGTCACTCTCGCTTAACTGGGAAAGATTAAGACCAGAAAATCAAAGATTAGCGGTGAATGTAAAAACTCCATTTCTCTTTAATACGTTTCTAAGCATTGAGCTCAACACCGCATTGATTAGACAAGACAGCACCATTAATCGAATCAGCATAGACTATGGTGCTGGCTATCAACTCAACCCGAATAATAGATTAAGCTTTCTCATAGGTCAAACCAAAAACAACTCTAATCAAAACGATAACCAATTTACTCAGAACACCAACTCTACTTTATATAGAGGGGAATGGCGCTATGCTAATTTGGACACCCGCCTGAACCCTACGAAAGGATTCACTAATCACTTAGGCTTTTCTTTAGGTTACAGAACGGCAGCCTCTGTGGAACGGGCAAAACTCATAGGACTGACCTACAAAGGCTCAAAACACATTAAATTATTAAAAAGAAGCTCATTACTCATCGGAGCTTCAGGTGAGAGTATTTCATCACAAAATATTTTAGAAAATGAAGTTCTACAGATTGGAGGGCTCGGCAGCATAAGAGGAACTGATCAAAGAACCATCCCAACCACTTCATGGATAACTACATCTATAGAATATAGGTATTTACTTGATAAAAACTCTCATGTTTTTGGATTTTATGAGAAAAACTACTTTGAGAAAAATACGTTAAAATCATATCAGAAGGGATCAATAGATGCTTTTGGTCTGGGCGTTTCAATCGGAACCAATTCTGGTCTTTTTACATTTTTGTATGGAATATCAAATTATACAGAAAATCGCTTTCTATTCAGAAATGCTAAAATCAACTTTGGTTACATCAGCACATTTTAGAATTGAGTATTTTCGCTCGCAATGAAAACGCATAATTGTATAATAATTATAATTTTAATTGGAGTGGTTTTCAGCGATTGTAGGACTAGAAAAAGTGCTCTAGAGAACTATGAAAATGAGTCTAAAATCATTCTTCGAAATGACGATGTTCAATTAAAATTCTATCATTTTAGCGATGATAGCACATCATTATTCCTAAAAATTAAAAACTCTGAGCTTTTAGCCTCTAGGAAAAAAAATTCCAAAGAGCTAACAACTGCAATTAGCGGAGAGATACTTTTATTTGACTACCAACTCAATAAAGCTATTGACACGGTCCTATTTAAAGCGAATGGAAGAGCCTCTAACGATGAACACTACTTTTATTTTTACTCTATCAACTTCCCTTTAAAAGATTTAAATCTTTACAATTATCGATTAATTCTAAAAGATAAAAACAGATCTACTCAATTTACGATTAACGGAACTATAAACAAGACTTCAGAATTAATTAGAGAAAATGTTATTCTAGTGCAAGGCGAAAACACCTATCCTAACTTTGATCTCTTAATTAACAGTAAGTCAAGTTACAGCGTAGCGTCTGAAAGATTAGATTTAACGCAGACCGAATTATGGTTCAGAACTGCTGACGGAAGCCTGCCTCCTCCGCCCTTCAGCACCTCCAAAGAAGTTCTACCCGAAATGTCAGAGTTTGAAATTCTCACTCTTCCTGTAGACAAAAATGAACTAATTCTCAATAATTTTCCATTGGGAGACATACTGTTCAAGAAGGATTTCCTTGGATTAAGTATACTTGTCAGACCGAATAAATATCCTGAGTTAACTTCTATCTCAGAAATGATTTATCCTCTACGTTATATTTCAGCGAGAAAAGAATTTGAAAGACTAAAAACAAATTCTAATCTCAGAAGTGGTCTTGAAAGGTTTTGGCTAGATTGCGGAGAAAGTCAAGAACGAGCAAGGGAACTAATGGCAGAATTCTACGATAGGGTGCAAACTGCCAACATGAACTTCTCCTCCCACAAAAGCGGATGGAAAACAGATAAAGGCATGATCTTTATAGTCTTCGGCACACCTACAAAAATCACTTTGGATAAGGCTTCTGAAACTTGGGTTTATGGCGACAAAGACGACCTAGGCAGCGTAAACTTTATATTTAATAAAATCAAAACTAGCTTTAGTGACAATCACTATGAACTAGAAAGGAATTCAATTTACAAATCCGAATGGGCTCAAAAAGTCAGCGCATGGAGAAACGGAAGAATATACAACTAACATGAGCGAAGTATTAAAAGTAGTAGGAACACACCCGGTAAGAGAGGCCCTAAAGTCGGGTAAAGAGATAGAAAAGATACTTGTATCGAGAGAAACATCTAATTCTGAACTAAGCGAAATAGTGAAAATCGCCAAGGCAAAAGGGATTCCTATCCAAAAGGTTCCTAAAATAAAGTTAGACAAGGCTTCAGACATAAATCATCAAGGAATTCTAGCATACATCTCACCTATAAAGTTTGTAGAGATAGATGACATTATTGAAGTAGCTACAAACAGAAACGAAAGTCCCTTTGTTATAATACTAGACTCTGTCACAGATACTAGAAACTTTGGTGCGATTTGCAGAACAGCTGAATGCATGGGAGTTCATGGAATAATTCTCCCTAAAAACCATTCAGCTTCGATTAATGAAGGCGTAATTAAATCAAGTGCAGGAGCAGTTCTAAAGCTAAATATATCAAGAATAAACCACCTTCAAGATGCCATTTATCACCTTCAAGCTTCTGAAATAAAGGTGATTAGTTTTACAGAAAAAGCTGAATCAAATCTAAGAGACTTCACACCAGAAAAAGGTGGAGTTGCTCTTATTCTTGGATCTGAAGAGCTCGGAATTAACCCCAAGCTAATTTCGTCTTCAAACCATCATCTAAAAATTCAAATGTATGGCACTACAGACTCTCTCAATGTAGGAGTTGCTGCCGGTATGGCTATCTATGAAATCAAAAATAAGATCAATGACTAAGAGAATGAGTACAAACAAATTATCAGCAAGTTATCTGAAGGGTATGGCATAAGTAATTGATTAATCTGAATTCTCTAGAGATACAGCTTTAGAGAATGAAATACTCTCTATTTTACTATTTAACCAAGAAACAAAGTCAAAATATTTAAGAACTATTTGATCTTCAGGCTCAGTAACAAGCTCAAGTAGTTGGCATTTGAACTCTATAATCTTTGTAACAGTATTTTTAGATTTCGACTCTCTAATCAATTTCCTAAGATGGTCTATTACGAGTTTTTCCAATTCATAATCCCTTTGTCTTCGAACCAAGTATCTCTGTGTGCTTTTCGTGATATAATCTAATAAATCGTAATTCTGAAGTTCAAAGTGAATGACAAGATTAAAAAGACGCGCATAGCTGAACAAATCCTTTCTCAAGGTGTTTTCATTGTCGTTTAAAACCTTATTTATCCAAAAAAGTGCCTTACTATACTCTCCTGATCCGAAATACGTATAGGCTATATGATAGTACAGTTCTAATAACTGTTCCTTTTTTAGACGCTTTTCTAAGCTCTCTAACTTGTCCAAGACATCTTTCTCTACTACTTCCAATGCCTCTATAAAATCACCACATCTAGTCAACAGTTGAAGCTCCGATATAGTGGTTGTTTTAAATACATTTACTTGAATACCTATGCTTTTAAAACCACTCTGATTTGTTAACTCTTTTAAATTATCAATAAACCGCCAAGCTTCCTCATATAAGCCCAAATCTATATGACACCCAATAATATTAGACAACGTCTTCACATACCTTTTGGCCAGGTCAGTCTTTAATTTAGGTCGCCCATCTAGTATCTCTTTAACTCTATTAAATTTAAGTAAAGCCACATCCGTTCTCGAGTTAGCCATAGCGCAGAAGCCCTGAGTATAATAACAAATAGTCGCTGCTCGTTCCGATAAGGCCGTATTCTTTTCTTTAATAAGAGGATGATCTTCTATTTCCTTTACTATTCTAATATCTTCTGCATTCCTACTGAACCCCTCACTTCTGAATACATAGTTAATCTTAGAATATAAAACATGATATTCTGCCAAATTCTGAAGTTTGGCTATCACATCCTGCTCCTCTTCAATTAATCTATCCAAATCCATATTAAATTGACCATCTTCAAAAGCTTCTTCAAGAAGTAATTTCTCCCAGCTAATCAACTCGAATAGGAAGTAGAATTTCTCATTCTCAATTGCTTGCTTTTTAGCTCTAACTAAAAACTTATTGCACTCTTTAAATAAGGCTTTTTTGTATAAAATTTCTACATTCTTTATTTCCTGCTTAAGTAAAGAATTAATAGAATCATCGCTGTGATAGTTTCTTAGACTCTTTAGAATAAGCTTATATAGATGGTTCTTTTCAGAAGGGAAATGGCTCACAAAAGTCTCTTTCTTAAAGGCGATTTTTAAACCAGCTTCATTATACACCGCCTGCTTTTCTATGGCATCAAATATCTTTAGATAGTTCTTATCTCCGGTTTGGAGCGAGCTGGAAAGCTTGAAGAATCTCTTCTCACTTTTGGATAAAGACTTTATTAGCTCAAATAATTCAGTAGATGGCTTCATAGATATGTTTTCTTGAGTTTACTATCACCCATGATACACCTTGGGTTCCTATAACCCTACATAAACGATTAATTGCTCACTATCAGTATTTTGTATCATTTATTATTATATTTTCAATTGCCAAACATTCTTCTCACTAACTTTCTGATATGAAAAAAATACTCGTCTTGTTTATCATCTTATTATCAGTTAATTGTAACAGCTACTCGCAGAAGAATTGCGCACATTCGCATTCTTTAAAAGCAGTAAGCGCTAATGATACTCGAAGTGATTCTTTAAATATTACACACACACACTTAACACTCCAATTAACAGATTTCGAAAATCAAATTTTGCAAGGCGAGGCTGATATATCCTTCACCGTTAAAGTTGACAACCTAAACATAGTAGACCTTGATCTTGAAAGCCTCACAGTTACAGCAGCCAGTCTAAATGGTGAAGATCTGGCATACACCCATGACGAGACTCTTTTACGAATCACTCTTAATCAAGTGTACAATGAAAATGACACTTTTGAAATACATATAGAATATGAAGGTACACCAATTACAGATAGCTCAGGATGGGGAGGATTTTACTGGACCAATGATTACGCCTACAACTTAGGTGTCGGATTTGATGCCACCCCTCATAGCTTTGGCAGAGCTTGGTTTCCTTGTTTTGATAACTTCGTAGAACGCTGTACATATTCATTCACAGCCTTTACCACATTTCCTAAAAAAGCATTTTTTAATGGACTTCCTGATTTTTCATACATAGGGTTTACAGATGACACAGGAGTTACATTAAATCAGTGGACAATTGACAATGAGATTCCTTCATACCTCGTAGGAATGGCAGTAGGTGAATATGAGGTTTCCGTATCTCAACACCAAACATCAGAGAATGATAGTGTTCCCATTTGGCTAATAGCACCCGAAAACAACTTAGCTCAAGTAGAGAATTCCTTCACTAATTTGTCGGCAGCCATCTCGTCTTTCGAAGAGTTTTATGGAGATTATCAATGGTCGAAAGTAGGCTACTCATTCGTTCCATTTAATGGCGGTGCAATGGAGCATGCCACCAATATAGCTTACCCATTATCTCTTGCAGATGGAAGCCTTGATTATGAAACATTAATGGCTCATGAGCTAGCTCACCATTGGTGGGGTGATTATGTAACCTGTTCAACCGCAGAAGACATGTGGATTAACGAGGGAATGGCCAGCTACTCAGAAGCAATTTTTATGGAGCACATCTATGGTGCAGATGCCTATTATGATTGGATTACTGATAATCACAGGGATGTATTACTCTATGCCCACATTACTGATGGAGCCTATCTTCCTATTTCAGGTATCGGCCATGAAAATACATACGGCTCACACGTCTACAACAAAGGAGCTTCAGCGGGACATAATCTAAGAACTTATATGGGTGATGCCGCTTTTAAGAATGCATCCGAAGCATTTATGAGCGAGTACGCGTTAAAAGCAGTTTCTAGTGAACAAATGAGAAACCATTTTCAAAACTACACAACTAGTGACCTTTCCTCTTTTTTCGCTGATTGGATATTTAATCCTGGATTTACTGACTTTTCCATTGACAGTAAGCTTGTAACAGAAGTTTCGGAATCTGAATACACAATAGAGCTTACTATAAGCCAGAGAAGACACGAAGCTCCTTCTTACTTTTCTAACATGCCAGTGGAGGTTACTATTATTTCCGCAGAAGGTATTGACGAAACTCACATAGTAATTATTTCTGGAGAGATAAGCCAAGTATCTTTTATTTCAAGCATTAATCCAAAACACATAATACTTAATAGAGATTACAACCTTACTCCAGCTATACTAGCTGAAGAAAAGCTCATAACTGATACTGGCTTAGACTTATTCTCGTATGCTGAATTTAGGTCAGACATTAATGAGATGAGCGATCAAGATTCTGTATGGATGAGAGTCGAATGTCATTTTACTGGACCACATGAAACACAACCACAAGCAGAATATTTAATTTCATCTGATAGATTTTGGCGAATAATCGGAGATTTCCCAGAAGAGCTGGATGCTGGAGGACGAATTAGATATTACGGTTCAGAGTCGAGTGGACTTACCTTTGATGCGGATTTCTTCAATATGGCTCAAGAAAACGGATATTCTGAATCAGAACTTAAACTTGTCTATCGAGAAAATGCATCTAATAGTTGGTCAGAACATCTAAATTATGAGCTAAATACTTTAGCTGTTGATAACGATTATATAGGAAGAATTGACTTTCTGAATTTAAAACCAGGCGATTACGCTTGGGGCTTCTCTACCGGAGAAACGAGTATTACAGAAATCTCATCCGAAATTTTAATCTATCCAAATCCAGTTATAGATATAATTAATTTATCTCAAAACCATACAATCTATAGCTCTTATAAGATAATAGATTTGCGAGGGAGAGTAATACAACAAGGTGCTATAAACGGAAGCTCTATTAAATGCAAAAGCATAACTCCAGGGAGTTATGCTTTTCAATTTTATGACACAACAGGCAAACTCAATCACCAAGAAAAGTTCATACTAGTTAAGGAATAAATCTCATATCCTTTCCTGGGAAATATGCCGTTTTACCAAGAGCTTCCTCAATTCTAAGTAGCTGATTGTATTTAGCTATTCTGTCAGATCTACTAGCTGAACCTGTTTTTATTTGACCCGTATTTAATGCTACTGCCAAATCCGCGATAGTACTGTCCTCTGTTTCTCCAGATCTATGACTCATTATTGAAGTATATAAATTTCGGTGAGCTAAATTCACAGCATCTACGGTTTCTGTTAGCGTTCCTATTTGATTAACTTTCACAAGTATGGAGTTCGCTATGCCTCCTTCTATTCCCTTGGATAATCGTTCAGTATTAGTGACAAATAAATCATCGCCAACTAATTGGATTTTATCCCCTAACACCACAGTGAGTTCTTTCCATCCATCCCAATCATCTTCAGCAAGGCCGTCTTCGATGGAAACGATAGGATATTTATCAGCCCAATCTTTCCAATAAGAAACCATTTCAGAGGAAGTAAGCTCATCACCTGTAGATTCTAAAACATATCTTGATTTTTCTTCATTGTAAAATTCAGAACTAGCGGCATCTAGAGCTAGGTAAACATCCTCTCCAGGTCGGTATCCAGCTTTTTCAATAGCCTGAAGAATACACGTAATAGCATCTTCATTAGATCCTAAATTAGGAGCAAATCCTCCTTCGTCACCAACGTTGGTGCTCATCCCTTTCGAATGAAGAACACTTTTTAAATGATGAAAAATCTCAGTCCCAATTCTTAACGACTCAGAAAAACTAGTTGCACCAGCCGGCATTACCATAAATTCCTGAACATCTATCTTATTATCAGCATGGGATCCTCCATTAATGATATTCATCATTGGAATCGGTAGCGTATTAGCACTTACACCCCCAATGTATCTATAAAGTGGCTGACCGAGACTCTCGGCAGCGGCTTTCGCTACTGCAAGAGAAACACCCAAAATAGCATTAGCTCCCAACGCACCCTTGTTATCTGTACCATCTATGCCAATCATAGCATGATCAATTAAATTCTGATCATAGATGTACGCTCCTTTCAGCTCATCATTAAGCGTCGTATTAATATTATTTATAGCCTTTAACACACCTTTACCTAAATATTTTCCCTTGTCTCCGTCTCTAAGCTCAACTGCCTCATGAATACCAGTGCTGGCACCAGATGGAACGGCTGCTCTGCCTAAAACTCCAGACTCGGTTATTACATCAACTTCTACTGTAGGATTTCCTCGAGAATCGAGAATTTGTCTTGCCTGAATTCTTCCTATATAACTCATTATACTTTTGTGGTTTTATGTTCCTTTATCATTTCTATAAAATTATCAAACAAATATCTAGAGTCGTGAGGTCCTGCACTTGCTTCTGGATGGTATTGAACGCTAAATACTGGCTTTTCTTTCAATCTAACTCCTGCAACAGTGCTATCATTCAAGTGAATGTGTGTAAGCTCCATGGCAATACTCTTAACTACACTTTCTGAGGTAACCACAAATCCATGATTCTGAGAAGTAATTTCGCTTTTTCCCGATATTAGATTTTTTACTGGATGATTAATTCCTCTGTGACCGTTAAACATTTTTTTAGTTTTCAAACCTTGACTTAAAGCTATTATCTGATGACCAAGACAGATTCCAAAACAAGGCATTCCCGAATTAATAAGCTCTTTAGTCAATGAGATAGTTTGCGTCATTACAGATGGATCACCTGGTCCATTAGAAATCATTATTCCATCCGGATTCCATGACATAATCTCAGCAAAAGAGGAAGACAAAGGGAACATTTTAACCAAGCAGCCTCTTTCAGTCAAACAGCGAACAATACTATTTTTCACACCCAAATCCAAAAGAGCTACTCTTTTGTCAGCAATTTCACTTCCTACCTCATATGACTCTTTAGTAGAAACTTTAGACGACAATTCCAAACCTTGCATGGAAGGAATTTGCTTTACTTCTTCTTTTAAATCAGCTTCACTAATATTTTCAGATGAAATTATAGCATTCATTGCACCGCACGAACGTATATGTCTAACTAATTTTCTCGTGTCAATATCACATATACCCACCAACTTATCCTTCTCGAGATAATTCTGAGCATCACCTAATGAACCCACGCGACTGTGAACGTCAGAAAACTTCTTGGTTATTAACCCAGACAGTTTAATCCCTTCAGATTCTGTTTCCTCCTTATGCACACCATAATTACCTATATGAGAAGTAGCCATAACTAAAATTTGACCGAAGTAAGAAGGATCAGTAAAAATCTCCTGATATCCTGTCATACCTGTGTTAAATACTATCTCACCGGTAGTAGTCCCTATGGCACCAATGGCTTTGCCATTAAATACCGTCCCGTCCTCTAATACTAGAAGTGCAGGAGAATCTTGAATATTTTTCATTACTATACAAAGAAACTTATTGTGCTTGACATACAAAAAAAAAGAGGAAGAAACATTTAAACGTTTCCTCCTCTTTTATCAAAGTTTTTTAAAATATAACTAAGCTTTATCTTCCTCCTTAGTAACAGATTCATTCTCAATGTCAGTGGAAGAATCTTCTGTCTGCTTTGCCGTTTTAGTTTCTGTATCATTAGTGTCATCAACAACTTCAGAACCTTCAACTTCAACAGCACCATCAATGGAACTTTTCTTCTTCGCTCCACCTCTTCTACTCCTCTTTTTCTTCGCTCCAGTATCTGCTCCATAGATCTCATTAAAGTCTACTAACTCAATCATACACATCTCTGCAGCATCTCCTTGTCTAAAACCAGTCTTGATGATTCTAGTATATCCCCCTGGTCTTTCGGCTATTTTTGGAGCGACCTCTCTGAACAATTCAGAAACAGCATACTTATCCTTCAAGTAACTGAATACAGTTCTTCTTGAGTGAGTACTGTCATCCTTGGATTTTGTGATTAGAGGTTCTACATACACTCTTAAAGCTTTTGCTTTAGCTACTGTAGTATTAATTCTTTTATGCTCAATTAAAGAGCAAGCCATATTAGAGAGCAGTGCTGATCTATGCGCTTTTTTTCTTCCTAAATGGTTAAATTTCTTCCCGTGTCTCATGTTCTATATATTAAGAGGGCTCTAAATATTCTTATTCCTTATCCAATTTGTATTTCGAAACATTCATTCCAAAAGACAATCCTTTATTATCTACTAAGTCTTCTAACTCAGTTAATGACTTTTTACCAAAGTTTCTAAACTTTAATAAATCATTCTTATTATAAGACACCAACTCTCCAAGAGTATCAATATCTGCAGCCTTCAGGCAATTCAATGCTCTTACTGAAAGATCCATATCCACTAATCTAGTTTTCAGCAGTTGTCTCATATGCAATGAAGACTCATCAAACTCTTCAGTTGCAGCTTTCTCTTCACTTTCCAATGTTATTCTTTCGTCCGAGAATAACATAAAATGATGAATTAAAATTTTAGCAGCTTCCTGTAAAGCATCTTTTGGTGAAATAGAACCATCGCCATCGATTGTAATCACTAATTTTTCATAGTCCGTTTTCTGTTCTACTCTATAATTTTCAGTCTTGTACTGAACATTTCTTATAGGTGTGAAGATTGAATCAATAAAGATTGTTCCTAATGGAGCATTACCATATTTATTCTCCTCTGCCGGTCTATAACCTCGACCCTTACCAATGGTCATTTCTATGTTCAGCTTCACGTTCTTTTCTAAAGAACACACAACCAAATCGGGATTCAGTACTTGAAAAGCAGAAGTAAAATTACCAATGTCTCCAGCACGAAACTTATCCTGACCACTGATAGAAATATTAACCGTCTCTTCGTTACTGCCCTCTATCTGTTGTTTGAATCTAACTTGTTTTAAGTTCAATACCATCTCAGTTACGTCCTCCACGATACCCTTCACTGTAGAAAACTCGTGATCTGCTCCTTCTATCTTAATAGAAGTAATAGCAAACCCCTCTAACGAAGAAAGTAAAATCCTTCTTAATGCATTACCAACTGTTATACCAAACCCAGGTTCTAATGGTCTAAACTCAAACTGACCATGAAAGTCATCTGAATCAATCATTATTACTTTATCAGGCTTTTGGAAATCTAAAACTGCCATACTTAGTTATTATCGAGTTATTTATTATTTAGAGTAAAGCTCTACTATAAGCTGCACATTAATATTTTCTGGAATCTGTTCCATGTGCGGAACAGTAATGAAAGTTCCTCTCATATCATTCCCATTCCAATCAATCCATTCATGTTGTGCACTAGAATTAGCTGCCAAAGACGCAGTGATAGCCTGAAGTGACTTAGACTTTTCTCTAACACCGACAACATCACCAGGTTTTAGTTGGAACGAAGGGATATTCACCAACTCACCATTTACCGTAATGTGTCTATGGCCTACTAACTGTCTGGCCCCTCTCCTAGTGTTTGACAGACCTAATCTGTAAACCGTATTATCTAATCTAGACTCACACAACTGAAGAAGAATTTCTCCTGTTATCCCTGTCTTTGACGACGCTTTTTTAAATAAATTAGAAAACTGCTTTTCTAAAATCCCATAAGTATACTTTGCCTTTTGCTTTTCTAACAGTTGCACAGCATACTCTGACTGCTTATTTCTTCTTTTATTTGGTCCGTGAACCCCGGGAGGATAATTTCTCCTTTCTAAAGCCTTATCTGGCCCAAAAATAGGTTCCTTAAACCTTCTCGCAATTTTTGACGTTGGTCCTGTATATCTTGCCATTTCAAATAATTTCTTCTGTTAAACTCTTCTTCTTTTAGGTGGTCTACATCCATTGTGAGGCATTGGCGTAACATCCACTATCTCAGTTACTTCAATACCATTATTATGCATAGTTCTTATGGCAGATTCTCTACCCTGACCTGGACCTTTTATATAAGCTTTCACTTTCCTTAACCCCAAGTCATGCGCTTCTTTTGCACAATTCTCAGCTGCCAATTGAGCAGCGTAAGGCGTGTTCTTTTTGGAACCTCTGAAACCCATTTTCCCTGCAGAAGACCAAGCTATAACTTGTCCTTGAGCATTAGTTAAAGATATTATGATGTTGTTAAAACTTGCTCTAATGTGAGCTTGTCCTACAGCTTCTACTTTAACTTTCTTTTTCTTTTTCGCGTTTGATTTAGCCATGATCCAACGATTTAATCGTTATCTATTATTTGGTAGCCTTTTTCTTATTAGCTACAGTTTTTCTTTTACCTTTTCTCGTTCTTGCATTGTTCTTGGTACGTTGACCTCTCAAAGGCAAACCAGATCGATGTCTAATACCTCGATTACATCCAATATCCATCAAACGTTTGATGTTCATTTGAACCTCTGATCTCAAAGCACCCTCCACTTTAAATTCCTCAGTAACTATTGATCTAATTTTACCTAGTTCATCATCATCCCATTCATCTACTTTCTTATCAGCACTTACTTCAGCTTTTTCAAGTATTTGAACCGCTCTAGTACTTCCAATTCCATAGATATATGTCAGACTAATTACCCCTCTCTTATTCTTAGGGATATCTATCCCTGCTATTCTAGCCATAGTTCTTTTCTTTTAATAATTATTACCCCTGACGTTGCTTGAATCTAGGATTCTTTTTATTAATTACGTACAATCTGCCTTTCCTTTTTACAATTTTACAATCTGCAGATCTCTTCTTTACGGATGCTCTTACCTTCATCTTTCCTATTTATATCTAAACGTGATACGACCTTTTGTTAAGTCATAAGGCGACATTGCCAATTTAACTTTATCTCCTGGTAATATTTTAATATAGTACATTCTCATTTTCCCAGAAATATGCGCCAATATTACATGCCCATTTTCCAATTCAACTCTAAAACGAGCATTGGATAAAGCTTCTACTATTGTGCCATCCTGTTCTATCGAGGCCTGTTTTGCCATGTACTTTTAGTTTGTATTTAAAACCTCTTCTATATATTCAAACGTAGACAACACTTCAGCCTTACCCTTTCTAACCACAACATCATGCTCAAAATGAGCTGATACTTTTCCATCTGAGGTTACTATTGTCCACCCGTCATTCTTTTGTCTAACAGACTTACCTCCTAAATTAATCATTGGTTCTATTGCTAAAACCATTCCTTCTTTTAAAAGTGGTCCATTACCCTTTCTACCATAATTAGGTACTTCAGGGGCCTCGTGTAAATCGCTACCTAATCCATGACCTACTAACTCACGAACAACTCCATAGCCAAATGACTCTGTGTAAGATTGAACAGCGAAACCAATGTCTCCTATCCTATTCCCAGCTACTGCCGCTTTTATTGCCCGATCGAGTGATTCTTTAGTTCGTTTCAATAAACTAGCCACTTCCTCTTCGATCTCTCCTACAGCAAAAGTATACGCACTGTCACCCCAATAACCATTTTTATAAACCCCACAATCCACAGATACGATATCTCCATTTTGCAATAATTTACTATTAGGCACTCCATGAACAACAGCTTCGTTTACTGAAGTACACAAGGAACCAGGGAAATTATTATACCCTTTAAACCCAGGAACCGCATTATGACTTCTTATAAAATCTTCAGCTACACAATCCAATTCTAAGGTTGTTACCCCAGGCTTAATATTCTTAGCTACTTCTGCTAAAGTTTTTCCTACAAGTAAAGAACTTTCTCTTATTAGTTCAATCTCCTCTTCCGTTCTATAATTTATTTTTCTCATTTCCAAAAGGAGTGCAAAAATAAACTATCCAGTAATACCACTAACAGGCATTCCTGTTCTCCCTTTTAAAGTACCACTTTGCATAAGACCATCATAATGCCTTGACAATAAGTGGCTTTCTATTTGTTGCAACGTATCTAATATTACGCCTACCATAATCAACAATGACGTTCCCCCGAAAAATATGGCGAAATTCTGCGAATTTGTAAGCCCTAAATTTTCCTTAGCTACAATTGCTGGCATAACCGCAATTAAGGCTAGAAAAACTGAACCAGGTAATGTAATCCTACTCAATATTTCATCCAAATATTCGGCTGTTGGCCTCCCTGGTTTGATCCCGGGCACAAAACTACCATTCCTCTTCATATCATCACTTATCTGATTAACATTAACCGTAATTGCAGTATAGAAATAAGTGAATATAATAATCATCAAAGCAAATATCAAGTTGTACGATATGCCATTAAAATTACTTAACGATGCTATCCATTCAGAACCTTGAAAAAACTCACTTTGAGACATATAAAGTGGGACGAACATAATAGCCTGAGCAAAAATTATTGGCATCACGCCAGAGGAATTTACCTTTAACGGAATAAAACTTCTTGCCTGCTCTCCTTTAGGAAGCTCTCCTGAGACAAAATTACTCTTAGCAAAATGAACAGGAACTCGCCTTACCGCCTGGACCAAAGCAACACTCGCAACAATTATTAAAAAGAATGCTGCAATTTCTACGAGGAAGAAGAAAGGATTTCCAGCGCCCCACTCTTCCAGTATTGCTCTTGGAAAACCTGCGATTATACCTATCATAATAATTATGGAAATACCATTACCAATCCCTTTATCAGTAATTTTCTCCCCCAACCACATGATAAATAACGTACAACAAGTTAAAATAGTCACAGATGAAAACCACCAAAATGGACCCTCATTAGGCACAGCACCCTGAACTGAAGTTACTGAAGACGCTAAATAACCTGGTGCTTGAACTAAGGTTATTGCTATCGTCAAGAATCTCGTGTATTGATTTAATTTCTTTCTACCGCTTTCTCCCTCTTTCTGCATTTTCTGCACAGCAGGTACAGCAATACCCATTAACTGCATAATAATAGATGCCGATATGTAAGGCATTATACCCAATGCAAATATTGAAGCTCTCGAAAAAGCACCCCCAGAGAATAGATTTAAAAGATCTCCCAGACCACCGCCTCCATTAACCGCAGAACTATCTAATGCGCTACTATCAACTCCTGGTATAATTATAAAAGAGCCTATTCTGTAAATTAAGACTAGTCCTAACGTAAACAAAATCTTCTTTTTTAACTCTTCAATGGACCAGATGTCCTTTATCTTTTGAAAGAAACCCTTCATAAAATATTGATTTTTTTATAATGTAACAATACTTCCACCTGCCGCCTCAATTGCCACTGTCGCAGCTTCGGAAAATTTGTGTGCACTTATCTTCACCTTCGCAGAGAATTCTCCTCTACCAAGAATTTTTACTAAATCCTTTTTATTTGCTAAACCATTTTCGACAATCACCTCAGGAGTGATCTCAGTAATTTTACTAACATCAACCAATTTCTGTAAGTTATCCAAATTGACAGCTTTGTATTCCACACGATTTCTATTCTTGAAACCAAATTTCGGAACCCTTCTTTGAAGAGGCATTTGACCACCCTCAAATCCAATTTTCGACTTGTATCCCGACCTAGACTTAGCTCCTTTATGACCTCTTGTAGAAGTACCACCTTTACCTGATCCTTGTCCACGTCCAATTCTTTTACTCTTTTTTATCGAGCCTTCAGCTGGAGTTAAATTACTTAAATTCATTTCAATGAGTTTTATAATTTCTTACTTCTCTTCTACCTTTAAGAGATGCTTTACTTTCTTAATCATTCCTAATACTTGAGGAGATGCTTCCTTCTCGATAGGTCTATTCAATTTTTTTATACCCAAAGCTATTACAGTATCCTTCTGTCTCTTCGGTTTTCCAATAGTACTGCGTACTTGTGTTATTACAACTTTACTCATGGTTTGAATTTTTAACCGTGGAATACTTTATTCACTGAGATACCTCTTAACTCAGCAACTTCTTTAGGGTCTCTTAGCTGCATAAGCGCATCAATCGTCGCCTTTACCACATTGTGCGGGTTTGACGACCCTTTTGATTTGGCCAATACATCTTTTACACCTACAGACTCTAGAACAGCTCTCATCGCACCTCCTGCAATAACACCTGTACCACCTGAAGCAGGTTTCACAAAAACTCTTGCTCCTCCATACTTACCGAGCTGCTCATGTGGAATTGTTCCGTTGTACACAGGAACCTCAACCAAATTCTTTTTGGCATCATCAATAGCTTTTGCTATAGCTTCTGCTACTTCCTTAGCCTTTCCCAAGCCATGACCAACAATACCCTTTTCATTTCCAACAACAACTATGGCGGAAAAACTAAAGGTTCTACCACCTTTTGTAACTTTAGTAACTCTGTTAACAGTCACTAATTTATCTTTCAGCTCTATTTCACTAGACCTTAACATTTTCTTTGTGCTCATTTCCTTAGAATTTTAATCCTGCCTCTCTAGCAGCTTCGGCTAAACTTTTAACCCTACCGTGATACAAATACCCGCTTCTATCAAAAACCACACTAGAAATATCTTTTCCTTTTGCAGCTTCCGCTATAGCTTTCCCAACTATTGTGGCCTGATCAACTTTACTTATTGATTGAGCTTCTTTCACTTTAACTGAACCAGCTGCTGCTAAAGTAACACCGTTTACATCATCAATAATCTGAGCGTAAATCTGTTTGTTACTTCTAAAAACAGTTAATCTAGGGGTCTCAGGAGTTCCGAAGATTTTTCCTCTAACTCTCTTTTTAATTTTTGTTCTTCTAAGAACTTTGCTATTCGTAGCCATCTTACTAATTATTTAGCAGCTGCTTTACCAGCTTTTCTTCTTATATATTCACCTACATACTTAACACCTTTTCCTTTGTAAGGCTCAGGTTTTCTCAAGGACCTCACTTTGGAAGCGACTTGACCAATAAGCTGCTTGTCGTGAGACTCAAAAGTAACTATAGGATTCTTTCCTTTTTCAGTTTCTGCATTTACCTTAACTTCTTTTGGTAGATCGATTATAATGGGATGAGAAAAACCTAAAGACAACTCAAGCTGTTGGCCAGAAGTTTTAGCTCTAAAACCTACACCCACAAGTTCCAATTGTTTCTTATAACCCTCAGTTACACCTGTAATCATATTCGATACCAATGCTCTGTATAGTCCGTGCTTTGCTCTATGGTCATTACTGTCGCTTGCTCTCTCAAAAACAAGCTCTTCTCCCTCCTGTTTCATTGAAATACACGAGTCCATCTCTTGAGTCAACTCACCTTTGGGACCCTTAACAGTTATAACGTTGTCTGTTATCGACACCTCTACACCTTTTATAATGCTCACTGGAGCCTTTCCTATTCTTGACATAATTCAGCTATTGTTAGATAAACACTTTAGTAAACATAGCAGAGAACCTCTCCACCTACGTTCGCCTTTTGAGCTTCTTTGTTAGTAATTACACCTCTACTAGTGGAGACAATTGCTACACCTAAACCATTTAAAACCCTAGGTAAAGCATTCGCTCCCGCATACTTTCTTAAACCAGGCTTACTAATTCTTTGAATTTTAGTAATCGCTGGCCTTTTAGACTGCGGATGATATTTAAGAGCAATTTTAATCACTCCCTGCTTTTCATCTTCCTCGAACTTGTAGTTCAAAATGTACCCTTTATCGAATAAAATCTCTGTCATGCCTCTTTTGATATTAGAGCCTGGTATCTCCACCATTCTATGACCTGCACTTTGTGCGTTTCTTATTCTCGTTAAGTAATCTGCTATTGGATCAGTATTCATCCTTAATTTATTTATCTTGTTATTACCAACTGGCTTTTTTCACCCCTGGGATTAATCCTTTATTTGCCATTTCCCTGAATGTAACTCTAGAGATTCCAAATTGCCTCATGTATCCCCTAGGTCTTCCTGTTAAGTTACATCTGTTGTGCAATCTAACTTTTGCTGAATTTCTAGGTAACTTTTGCAAAGCATCCCAGTCTCCTGCTGCCTTTAAAGCCGCTCTTTTCTCAGCATAAACTTCAACTAATCTTTCACGCTTTCTTTCTCGCGCTTTCATTGATTCTTTAGCCATGGGTATTATTTTTTTGTGAATGGAAAGCCGAAGGCCGTTAATAAAGCTTTAGCCTCTTCATCTGTTTTTGCTGAAGTGACTATGGTTATATCCATTCCGTTTATGTCTTTAATCTTATCTATGTCTATCTCAGGAAATATGATCTGCTCTTTAACGCCAAAAGTAAAATTACCCCTACCATCGAAACCAGACCCTTTAACTCCTCTAAAATCTCTTGTTCTCGGCAAAGAAACGGCAATCAAACGATCAAGAAACTCATACATTCTTTCTCTTCTTAGCGTAACTTTCGCCGCTATCGGCATTCCCTTTCTCAACTTGAAGTTGGAAACATCCTTCTTTGACAAACATGCAATAGCTTTCTGACCAGAGATAGATGTCATTTCCTGAATACCCATATCTACTATTTTCTTATCAGAAGTAGCCTTTCCTAATCTTTGGTTTAAACAGATCTTTTCAATCTTAGGCGCCTGCATAATACTTGCGTACTCGAACTTTTTCATCAGCTCAGGCACTATTTCAGTTTTATACGTATCTGTTAATCTGGGTGTATAACTCATGACTTAATTGCTTCGTTTGATTTTTTTGAATATCTCTCAAGCTTTCCATCCTTATCTCTTCTTCTACCTACTCTTGTTACATTTCCCTTAGAATCTATAACCATAAGATTTGAAACATGAATTGCAGCTTCAGCCTTAACTATTCCTCCTTGAGGATTTGTAGGACTTGGCTTAATATGCTTACTTACAATATTCACCCCCTCTACAAGAGCGCGATCTTTTTTAGTAAGAACCTTTATGACTTTTCCTTCTTTGCCTTTATCGACACCAGCAGTCACCTTAACTAAGTCTCCTTTATGTATGTGAAATTTCTTGTTCATAATCTTGTATATTAAAGTACTTCAGGTGCTAACGAAACAATCTTCATGTATTCTTTCTCTCTTAACTCTCTTGCAACAGGTCCAAATATTCTGGTACCTCTTAATTCACCTCCAGCATTCAGTAGTACAGCAGCATTATCATCGAATCTGATGTAACTACCATCTTTTCTTCTAATCTCTTTTTTTGTTCTTACAACAACCGCTTTCGAAACTGCACCTTTCTTGATTCCTCCCGAAGGCATTGCTGACTTCACAGAAACAACTATCTTGTCTCCTACAGATGCATATCTTCTTTTCGATCCACCAAGAACTTTTATGCATAAAACTTCCTTGGCTCCACTATTATCTGCAACTTTTAATCTTGATTCTGTCTGTATCATAGCTTCAAATTATAACTATTTATTACTTGGCTCTTTCAATTACCTCAACCAGTCTCCAACACTTTCTTTTGCTAAGAGGTCTCGTTTCCATAATTCTCACTGTATCTCCTATGTTACAAGTGTTGTCCTCATCATGAGCTACTAACTTAGTAGTCTTGTTCAAGAACTTGCCGTACATCGGATGTTTCACTTTTCTTTCTACAGCTACTGTGATTGACTTCGTCATTTTGTTACTAGTAACCACACCGACTCTTTCCTTTCTAAGGTTTCTTTTTTCCATGTTTCCTAACCTTAATTAATTGGCTTTTCTACTGTTAAGTTCAGTTAAAAGTCTAGCTACGTCTTTCCTAGAACCTTTAATCTGTATCGGACTCTCTAAGCCTGATACGGAATGCTGAAATTTCATTTGACTAAGAGCTTCTCTCAACTCGATTAATCTTACTTGCAAGTCCTTTATAGACAAGTCTTTCAATTCTGATCCTTTCATATTTCTCTATTCTACGTAATCTGGTCTTACTACAAACTTTGTTTTCACTGGAAGCTTCTGAGCTGCAAGTCTTAATGCCTCCTTAGCAACAGCTACAGGCACACCCTCTGCCTCAAACATAATTCTACCTGGTTTCACTACAGCTACCCAATGACTAGGAGCACCTTTTCCCTTTCCCATTCTTACTTCCGCTGGTTTTGAGGTCATTGGCTTATCTGGGAAAATTCTAATCCAAACTTTCCCTTCTCTCTTCATGTATCTCGTTAATGCAATACGCGCAGCCTCTATCTGCCTGGAAGTAATGAATCCCTCATCCAAAGTTTTGAGCCCAAAAGACCCTGAAGTAATATCACTACCTCTATATGCGAGACCCTTAATTCTTCCTTTCTGGGTCTTCCTAAATTTCGTCCTTTTTGGCTGTAACATATCTATGTACTTTTAACCTTAATTCTTACTTTTTTCTTCTTGGAGTCCTTGCTCCCCCTCTTGACTGCTTTTTCTCTAATCCGGCAGTAGCAGACAAATCCCTCTTACCGTATACCTCTCCCTTACAAATCCAAACTTTAATTCCAATTCTTCCGTAAGTAGTATGTGCCTCACTTAACGCGTAATCTATATCAGCTCTAAATGTATGGAGGGGGATTCTACCGTCCTTGTATGACTCGCTTCTCGCCATTTCAGCACCATTCAATCTACCAGATATTTGCACTTTAATACCCTCTGCTCCAACTCTCATGGTACCTGCCACAGACATCTTTGCTGCTCTTCTAAATGATATTCGACCTTCAATCTGCCTCGCAATACTATCTGCCACTAACTTGGCATCTAATTCAGGCCTTTTTATCTCATGGATATTTATCTGAACTTCCTTCTTAGTTAGCTTCTTTAACTCCTCTTTCAGCTTATCCACTTCAGATCCACCTCTACCAATAATAACTCCTGGCCTTGCAGTCATAACTGTTACAGTCACCACTTTTAAAGTCCTCTCTATAATGATCTTAGAAACACTTGCCCTTTGTAATCGTGCGTGCAAATATCTTCTAATTTGATCATCTTCTGCCAATTTATCAGAATAATCGTTACCCCCATACCAGTTAGAATCCCATCCTTTGATGAAACCCAGTCTATTTCCTATTGGATTTGTTTTCTGTCCCATGATTAACCCTTTTTAGCAGTATTGTCTACTATAATCGTTACGTGATTAGATCTCTTTCTTACTCGGTGCGCTCTTCCTTGAGGAGCAGGCTGAACTCTCTTTAACATTCTAGCACTATCAACTTTAACCTCACTAATAAATAGGCCTGCCTCATCAGCTCTTGAACCTTCGTTCTTAGTTTCCCAGTTAGCTATAGCAGATCTTAAAAGCTTCTCTAGCCTTACTGATGCTTCCTGCTTACTAAACTTCAACATGTTTAAAGCTTGAAAAACATCCTTACCTCTTACTAAATCAGCCATTTTTCTCATCTTTCTCGGAGAAGTAGGACAATTGTTCAACTTTGCTATAGCAACCTTAAGCTTTTCAGCTTTATTCTGCTCTGCTGTATTTCTTTTTCTGGCACCCATTTTATATAAGTTTACCTCTATTAATTATCTTTTACCTTTATCTTTCTTTCCTCCATGACCTCTAAAGGTTCTGGTTGGAGAGAACTCTCCTAGCTTGTGACCAACCATATTCTCTGTTACAAAAACTGGCACAAACTGTCTACCATTATGAACACCGAATGTTAAACCAACAAAGTCCGGAGTTACTGTTGATGAACGCGACCAAGTTTTTATCACAGTCTTTTTACCAGAAGCATGAGCTTCATCTACTCTTTGCGCTAACTTGTAATGCACAAATGGTGGTTTTTTAAGCGATCTAGCCATTATCTCTTATTTTTTTCTTTTCTCAATTATAAACTGACTACTAGATTTAGTCTTACTTCTTGTTTTGAACCCTTTAGCCGGAAGACCTTTTCTCGAACGTGGATGTCCACCTGAGGACTTTCCTTCTCCACCACCCATGGGGTGATCAACTGGATTCATTGCTACACCTCTAACCCTTGGTCTTCTTCCTAACCATCTAGATTTACCAGCCTTACCTGACCTCTGTAAGTTATGTTCAAAATTTGACACAGTACCTACAGTTGCAACGCACTTCACTAATATCATTCTAGTTTCACCGGATGGTAACTTCATGACCGCATACTTTCCTTCTCTTGCAACCAATTGAGCAGATGATCCAGCACTCCTAGCCATAATACCACCTTTACCTGGTGTAAGCTCAACGTTATGGACCACTGTCCCTAAAGGCAAATCCGATAATGCCATTGTATTACCCAGCTCCGGTATGGCTGTTGGACCAGACATAATCTTCTGTCCCACCTCTATTCCAGCTGGAGCAATTATATATTTTTTATCTCCGTCAGTATACTCTACCAAACATATTCTCGATGTCCTATTGGGATCATACTCCACTGTTAAAACGGTCGCATCCATGTGCTTATCCCTTTTAAAGTCGATAATTCTGTACCTTCTCTTGTGACCCCCACCTCGATAGCGCATAGTCATTTTACCAGTATTGTTTCTACCTCCAGACTTTTTCAAAGGTGCCAATAAAGGCTTGTGAGGTTTGTCAGTCGTAATTTCCTCAAATGTTGAGATAATCTTATGACGCTGTCCTGGTGTAATCGGTTTTAACTTTCTTAATCCCATAATTATATATCTTATAGATTAGCGTAAAAATCAATACTTTCACCGGCCGCTAAGCTTACAACTGCTTTCTTAATAGAAGGTCTTCTACCAGACACTACACCCGTTTTTGTGAACTTGCTTTTCATCTTACCATCTACATTAATGGTTCTAACTTCTTTAACACTTACTTTATATTCCATCTCGATAGCCTTTCTAATCTCAATTTTATTAGCATCTTTATTTACTATAAAACAGAACTGATTATGTCTATCGCTAGCGGCAGAAGTCTTTTCAGTGATGAGCGGTTTTATTAATATTGTCTTCATCTCTCTTTACTTTAGAGTTTCCTCAATTTTATTCACACTGCCCTCTAACAAAACTAACTTACTACAATTAAGAATATCATATGTACTTAGGTCGTCAGCGCACATCACTCTTTGTTTCTTTAAGTTTCTTGAAGACAAGTATAAATTTGTGTTATAATCTGGAGTAACAAATAATAACTTGTTATCTACCATTTCCATGTTCGCTAGTATTGCTCTGAAAACGCTTGTTTTTGGAGAATCCAATAACACAGCTTCCATGACTACTATATTATTCTCTTTAGCTTTATAACTCAAAGCAGATTTCCTCGCCAAGCCTTTAACCTTTTTATTTAGTGAAACTTTGTACGTTCTTGGCTTAGGCCCAAATATAGTACCGCCACCTTTAAATAATGGATTCTTAATACTTCCTGCTCTCGCGGTACCTGTGCCTTTCTGCTTTTTAATCTTTCTTGTAGATCCTGCTATCTCGCCTCTCTCCTTAGATTTGTTCGTACCCTGCCTTTGAGAAGCTAAATATCTCTTTACATCCAAGTATATAGCATGATCATTCGGATCAATACCAAATATAGACTGATCAAGCTTAGCTTTCTTCGAAGTCTTTTTTCCGTCTTTAGCGTAAATTTCTACTTGCATCTTAATTTTGTATTAAAACTGTTGAACCTTTAGCGCCTGGTATAGCACCACTAATAACTACTAGATTTTCATCAGCAAATATCTTCAAGACTTTAAGATTTTGAACAGTAACTCTTTCATTACCCATCTGACCTCCCATCTTCATCCCTTTGAAAACTCTCGCCGGATCAGAAGCAGCTCCGATTGAACCTGGTGCTCTTAATCTGTTATGCTGACCGTGGGTTGCTTGTCCTACACCTGCAAATCCGTGCCTTTTCACAACACCTTGAAAACCCTTACCCTTCGATGTACCTACTACATCCACAAACTGTCCTTCTTGAAAAACATCTGTCAAATTAAGCACGTCTCCAGCCTTCAAATCCTGAGAGAATCCTTTGAACTCTACTAGAGTTCTCAAAAGATTCCCACCACTTTTTTGAAAGTGACCTTTCAGAGACTTGGTAGTTCTCTTTTCTTTCTTTTCACCATATCCGAGTTGGACGGCTTCATAGCCATCGTTCTCAATGGTTTTAACTTGCGTTACTACACAAGGACCAGTAGATATCACGGTGCATGGTAAGTTCTTACCCTCGGCACTATACATACTAGTCATACCTATTTTCTTTCCTATCAATCCAGGCATATCTTAATTTTAATAGATACTAATTAAACTTTTATTTCTACCTCTACCCCACTAGGAAGTTCGAGTCTCATTAATGCATCAACAGTTTTAGCACTACTGCTATATATGTCAATTAATCTTTTGTAAGAGCTAAGCTCGAACTGCTCTCTCGCCTTTTTATTAACATGCGGAGAACGCAGTACAGTATAAATTCTCTTGTGAGTTGGAAGTGGAATTGGCCCACTAATAACTGCCCCTGTCGTTTTTACTGTCTTCACAATCTTCTCAGCACTTTTATCTACTAAGTTATGATCGTAAGACTTTAATTTTATTCTAATTTTCTGAGCCATTGTCCTCTTAATTATTCTCCTTTAGATTTCTTAATTACTTCCTCAGCTACACCTTTTGGTGCAGGAGCAAAGTGTGAAAACTCCATAGTTGAAGTTGCTCTACCTGAAGTTATAGTTCTAAGATCTGTCACATAACCGAACATCTCTGAAAGAGGAACTTTAGCATTCACTACGGTAGCACCGTTTCTCTCTGAAGAACCTTCAATTAGACCCCTTCTTTTATTTAAATCTCCAATAACATTACCCATATTCTCTTCTGGAGTAACTACTTCCAACTTCATCATAGGCTCTAATAAAACAGGATTACACTGTGGTAAAGCTGCTCTATAAGCCATCTTAGCACAAAGCTCAAAAGACAGAGCGTCAGAATCTACTGCATGGAAACCTCCATCTTTCAACTCGACACTAAGTGAATCTAATGGATATCCTGCTAAAACTCCATTAGCCATTGCCATCTTAAACCCTTTCTCAACTGAAGGAACAAACTCTCTTGGAACATTTCCACCTTTGACGCTATTCTTGAACACAAGGCCTGGATTCTCTGGGTCATCATTAGGAGAAATCTCCACAATTATGTCAGCAAATTTACCACTACCTCCAGACTGTTTCTTGTACACTTCTCTATGTCTTATACTCCCACTAATAGCCTCTTTGTAAGAAACTTGCGGAGCCCCTTGATTACACTCAACTTTAAATTCTCTTTTCAGCCTATCTAAAATTATCTCTAAATGCAACTCACCCATTCCACTGATAATAGTCTGACCTGTATCTTCGTCAGTTTTCACCTGGAACGTTGGATCTTCCTCAGCTAATTTATTTAAGGACATACCCAATTTATCAGCATCAGCTTGAGTTTTTGGCTCAATAGCTATACCAATAACAGGATCCGGGAAATCCATTGACTCCAAAACTATAGGATTCTTTTCGTCACAAAGAGTATCACCTGTCTTTATATCTTTAAATCCAACTAATGCCGCGATATCACCAGCTTGTAATGTGTCAATCTGATTCTGCTTATTCGCATGCATTTGAAATATTCTACTAATTCTCTCTTTCTTTCCTGTTCTTGTATTTAAAACATAAGAACCAGAAGGCAAAATACCTGAATATGCTCTTGTAAAACAAAGTCTACCTACAAAAGGATCTGTTGCAATTTTAAACGCTAATGCTGCAAAAGGCTCTTCAACACTTGGCTTTCTGGACGTTGGTTCCTCCGTATCTGGGTTAACACCTTCTATTGCCGCAGTATCCATAGGTGACGGAAGAATTTCCATAACCATATCAAGCATGGTTTGTACCCCTTTATTCTTAAATGCCGATCCACACATCATTGGCACTACTTTACCGGCGATTGTCGCCTCTCTCAACGCGTTCAAAATCTCTCTTTCCGTCAATGATTCTGAATCTTCGAAATACTTCTCCATCAAATTATCATCAAACTCCGCTACCGCTTCCAAAAGCGCCTCTCTTAGCTCTCTTGCTTCATCTATAATATCTGCTGGAATTTCAATCTCTTCAAAAGTCATTCCCTGATCGTGCTCGTTCCAAACAATACCTCTGAAATTAATCAAATCAACTACTCCTTTGAAATCATCTTCTGCACCGATATTAATTTGAAGCGGTAAAGCATGCGACCCTAACATCTCCCTAACTTGACCACAAACCTTCAAGAAATCTGCACCTTGGCGATCCATTTTGTTTACAAACCCTATTCTTGGAACATTATAATTATCGGCTAATCTCCAGTTGGTTTCAGATTGTGGCTCAACACCA
>DDEI01000028.1:27279-41342 GCA_002336675.1 Flavobacteriales bacterium UBA1958
TCAACAGCACTAAATAAGAAAACCAAACCATCCAGTACCCTCAAAGACCGATTTACCTCAACAGTAAAATCAACGTGACCCGGAGTATCAATAATATTCACATGATATTCCTGTCCCCTGTAATCCCAGTTTAATGTAGTAGCTGCTGAAGTAATTGTAATGCCTCTTTCTTGCTCCTGCGCCATCCAATCCATTGTGGCTGCTCCGTCATGAACCTCTCCGATTTTATGACTAACACCACCATAATAAAGAATACGTTCAGTCGTAGTAGTTTTACCAGCATCAATATGTGCGGCAATACCAATGTTTCTTGTATATGTTAAATTTCTTTTTGCCATTGTCCTGGTGGAAATTTCCTGATAATCTATTTTTAGAATCTAAAGTGAGAGAATGCTTTGTTCGCTTCTGCCATTCTATGTGTGTCTTCTTTTTTCTTAAAAGCTGCTCCTTCCTCTTTAGCTCCCGCTATGATCTCACCAGCCAACTTTTCACTCATTGACTTCTCGTTCCTTTTTCTTGAATAGCTAATTAACCACTTCATGCCCATACTCAACTTTCTACTATCTCTTATGGGCATTGGGATTTGAAATGTTGCACCTCCCACCCTTTTACTTCTAACCTCAACGGCCGGAGTGATATTCTCCAATGCTTTTTTCCACTGCTCTAAGCCATCTTCACCTGTCTTTTCAGAAACTTTATCAATAGCATCATAAAAGATTTTGAAAGATGTATTCTTCTTACCATCTAACATCAGGTTATTCACAAACCTTGTAACTAGGGTCTCGTTAAACCTTGGGTCAGGTAACGTCCTGTGTTTCTTTGCCGTTCTTCTTCTCATGGTCGGATATTATTTCTTAGGTCTTTTAGCTCCGTATTTACTTCTTCTTTGAGTTCTCCCCTCAACACCAGCGGTATCCAATGCTCCTCTAACTATGTGGTACCTAACCCCCGGCAAATCCTTCACCCTACCTCCTCTCACTAAAACAATAGAGTGCTCTTGTAAGTTGTGTCCTTCACCTCCGATATAGGCATTCACCTCTTTACCATTGGTTAATCTAACTCTTGCTACCTTTCTCATGGCAGAGTTCGGCTTTTTAGGAGTAGTAGTGTATACTCTAACACAAACGCCTCGTCTTTGAGGACATGAGTCTAGCGCTGCTGACTTACTCGTGGTAGTCTTACTTACTCTACCTTTTCTTATTAATTGTTGTATTGTTGGCATTCGCGTTAATTTCTAAACATTCTGCATGCAAAATTCTCCCAAACCAATTTTTTTGGGTGTGCAAATGTACTAATCTTTTTAGAGATAGCAATACCCTGCTTTTAATAATTTCCAAAAAAAAAAAGATTGTATTAATAATTGGTTACTTGACTTTTTTACTCGTAGACTCTTAGTCACTGAACTACAATTATTTATCGGCGAATAAAAAGAACATGATATTTATTCATATCCACCAAAAATGTTTCTTTAATTTTGATGAATGGAATTTCTCCAAGAATTAAACAAACCTCAGTTAGAGGCTGCCACTCATATTAATGGGCCAATGATGGTGATCGCCGGAGCTGGCTCAGGCAAAACTCGGGTTTTAACCTATCGCATAGCTCACCTCATCAAAAATGGAGTTGATCCTTTTAACATCATTTCTCTAACTTTCACCAACAAGGCTGCAAGGGAAATGAAAACGAGAATCAGCGATATCATTGGTGAAAACGAGGGTAGAAATATATGGATGGGAACATTTCACTCTATCTTTTCTCGAATATTAAGAATTGAAGCAGAGAAACTAAACTACCCCTCTAATTTTACTATTTACGATACTCAGGATACTAAGAGCTTAATCAAATCGATAATAAAAGAATTAGGTATTGACGAAAAGGTGTATAAAGTGGGCATGGTTTATGGAAGGATTAGCGGTGCAAAAAACAACCTTATCTCTGCTGTGAATTACGCTACAAATCCTGAAATTCAAGAGGAGGATAAGAGAACAGGAAAACCAGAGATAGGAAGAATATACAAAGCCTACGTCCAAAGATGTTTTAGGTCAGGAGCAATGGATTTTGACGATTTACTCTTCAACACCAACGTTCTATTAAGGGACTTTCCTGAAGTACTAGTCAAATATCAGCACAAGTTTAAATACATCCTTGTAGATGAGTATCAAGACACTAATTTTAGTCAGTATTTAATTATCAAACAACTCGCCGCTGCCCATGAAAACATATGTGTAGTTGGAGATGACGCTCAGTCCATTTATAGCTTCAGAGGCGCTAACATCCAAAATATTTTAAATTTCCAAAAAGATTATCCCGACTTTAAAATTTACAAGCTTGAGCAAAATTACAGGAGTTCAAAAACCATCGTGGAGGCTGCAAACAATGTTATAGCAAATAATAAGGAACAGATTCCAAAAGAAGTATGGACCTCTAATGAAGAGGGAGAAAAAATAAAATTGCAACGCTCTTTATCTGATAATGATGAGGGCGTTTTCGTGGCCAACGAAATATTTAACCTAAAGAACAACAAACAATTATCTAACGATAAGTTCGCCATATTGTATCGAACCAATGCACAGTCCAGATCATTTGAAGAAGCATTAAGAAGACTCAACTTGGCTTATAAAATCTACGGCGGACAGTCTTTCTATCAGAGAAAGGAAATTAAAAATCTCCTTGCTTATTTTAGATTAGCAGCCAACAATAATGATGAAGAAGCTTTAAAAAGAGTCATTAACTACCCTGCTCGGGGAATAGGTAAAACTAGCTTGGACAAACTAACTATTGCCGCTAATGAAAATTCAACATCGCTTTGGGAGGTTATTAAATCACCCTCAAAATTTGGCTTAAAGTTTAATTCAGGCACTCTAAATAAGTTCGAATCCTTTTATTCTATGATAAGAAGTTTCAGCGTAAGATTAGATAGCAATGACGCTTATGACTTAGCTAAGGAAATGGCTAAGACTACAGGAATTCTGAAGGAGCTAGGTGGAGATAAAACGCCTGAGGGAATAAGTCGGTTTGAAAATATTCAGGAATTACTTAATGGAATTAAGGAATTCTCCGATTCAGACGGAGATGGTGATTTAAAAAAACTAAGCGACTTTCTGATTGACGTAGCTCTTTTAACAGATGCGGATGCAGATGATGACTCTGAACCCAAGGTTTCTCTTATGACAATACACGCCGCAAAAGGGCTAGAGTTCCCTGTTGTGTTTCTCGTAGGGCTAGAAGAAAACTTGTTCCCTTCGCAACTATCTTTAAACTCTAGAGCCGATCTAGAGGAGGAGAGAAGGCTTTTTTATGTAGCCATCACAAGAGCAGAAAAAACACTTGTTTTGAGCTATGCTCAAACTAGGTTTAGGTGGGGTAATCTCATCCAATGTGAACCGAGTAGGTTTGTAGACGAAATAGATGCTCAATTCCTTGAGTTTCCCTCTAAAACAACTGAGCCAAAAAGAAAAGCATTCTCATTTGATCAAGAAAGAATAAATTTCAGTTCTACTGGAAAATCAACTTCTCAAAACCCAAATTTGAAGCCAGTAAGAAAACTAAAAACAAGTCCCCCAAGTAATTTTGAATCAGATGATGCTAGCCTTATAGCAACAGGAATGGAGGTCATGCACGAAAAATTCGGTAAAGGAAAGGTTATAGCCACTGAAGGTGAATCGCCGAATAAAAAAGCTACCGTTTTCTTTCCTAGGGTTGGCCATAAACAACTCTTACTTCGATTCGCTAAAGTCAAGATTCTGAACTAAAACAAAAGATTATCCTTTAATAGAGTTAAATTTGCAGCGCAATAAAGTTTTGAAAAATGGAGGTATTTAAAATGGAGTACAATTCAAGCAGACCTGATTTAATCATACCTGAATATGGGAGGAATGTTCATAATATGGTAGCTTACGCCTTGGAACTAGCGGATAGAGATGAACGAAACAAGGCTGTAAGCGCGATTATTAGTGTTATGGGACAACTTTCTCCGCACTTAAGGGATGTTGAAGACTACAAACATAAGCTTTGGGATCATTTGCATATCATAAGCAATTTTGAATTGGATGTAGATTCTCCATACGCAAAACCAGCGCCAGAAGAACTAGCAGAAAAACCTCAACGAGTTCCTTATCCGCAATCTAATTTGAAGTACGGTCATTACGGAAAGAACATTCAGAACATTATTAATGTTTGTAAGGACTTCGAGGATGGCGAGGAGAAGGAGCAGTTAAAAGTTGTTATAGCCAACTTAATGAAAAGACATTATATGGTCTATAATCAGAGTTCAGTTGTAGATCACACTATAAAAAAACAACTAAAAGAAATGAGTGATGGGAAACTCGAACTGGCGGAAGATGTCCAACTAGCTCATGTAGCTGACATACCCGCAGCTGGCAAATCACATCATCATAAAAAGAAAAAGGCCCCATTTAAAAAGAATTATAAGAAGCGATAGACATTTCCATTTTCATATGTCAATAAAAAACTCAGAGATTTTTCTTTGAGTTTTTTTTTGTGCCAAATTTACTGAGAATTTAAAAAATTAATATGTCGTCATTTATAGTAGAAGGAGGCCACCAATTAAAAGGTGAAGTAATACCACAGGGAGCAAAGAACGAAGCCTTGCAAATTTTATGTGCAGTTCTTCTAACATCCGAGGAAGTAGTCATAAAAAACATTCCTGACATTGTCGATGTCAAAAAACTAATAGACCTACTTCAAGATTTAGGTGTAGAAGTCAACAAACTATCTGAATCTGATTATAAATTCAAAGCAGAAAACGTAAACTTAAATTATTTGGAATCAGAGGAGTTTAAGAAGAAGGGTGCCTCACTAAGAGGGTCGATTATGATAGTAGGCCCGCTTCTTGCACGTTTCGGCAAAGGCTTCATCCCGAAACCAGGCGGAGATAAGATAGGAAGGAGAAGATTAGATACTCACTTCATAGGCTTTCAAAAACTCGGAGCGAAATTTGACTACGACCCTGTGAATCAATTCTACAGAGTAACGGGAAACCCACTTAAAGGAGCCTACATGCTGCTAGACGAGGCTTCTGTTACCGGAACGGCCAACATAGTGATGGCAGCAAGCATGGCAGAGGGAGAAACAACAATTTACAATGCTGCCTGTGAACCTTACTTACAGCAGCTATGTGAGATGATTAACAGAATGGGAGGTAAAATCACTGGCGTTGGCTCTAATCTGTTAAAAATAGAAGGCGTGAAATCCTTAAAAGGAACCGAACATAGAGTGCTGCCTGATATGATAGAAATCGGAAGTTTCATAGGACTAGCTGCCATGACAGGTTCAGAAATTACAATAAAAGATGTATCTTATGATAAGCTAGGTGTTATACCTACTATTTTCAGAAGAATGGGCATTAAACTGGAGAGAAGAGGAGACGATATATACGTTCCAGCTCAAAATAATTATGAAATCGAATCATTTATTGATGGCTCAATAATGACTATTTCCGATGCCCCTTGGCCAGGTTTTACCCCAGATTTGTTGAGCATAGTTTTAGTCACTGCTACTCAAGCAAGAGGCTCGGTACTTATTCATCAAAAAATGTTTGAGAGTAGACTTTTCTTTGTGGATAAACTAATCGATATGGGAGCTAAAATAATCCTATGTGATCCTCACAGGGCCACAGTAATAGGTTTAGATAAAAAAGCCCCTCTAAAAGGAGTAACAATGACAAGCCCTGATATTAGAGCAGGCGTATCGCTTCTAATCGCAGCGCTTTCTGCTGATGGAACTAGTACAATCCACAATATTAACCAAATAGACAGAGGATACCAAAATATTGACACTCGACTAAGGGCTCTTGGAGCTAAAATCACAAGAGTAGACTCTCCGAAATAGAGCACTATTTTTAGTGGAACAGTGTTTGTATTTAACACGGAGAAGATATAACTTTAAGCAAAAATTAAAAGTATAATATGAAAGCTCGAAATATAACTATGATTTTAGCCTTAGCCCTTCTAGGGTTTGGATTTAGTATAGGAAACGGGGTGAAGATAGGAACTACCGTAGGAGATCAGGCCCCAGAATTATCACTAAAAGGGCTAAATGGAGAAACGATCAAACTTTCCGATTTAAAAGGAAAAATTGTACTAGTCGATTTTTGGGCAAGCTGGTGTGGACCCTGTAGAAGAGAAAACCCTAATGTAATTCGTGCTTACAAGAAATACCAAAAAGCCAAGTTTCATAGGGCTGAAGGGTTTGAAGTTTTAAGCGTTTCATTAGACAAGAATAAAGAGGCTTGGGAGGCGGCAGTAAAAAAAGATGGCCTGTTTTGGGATCATCATGTAAGCGACTTAAAAGGTTGGTCTTCTGAAGCAGCAGGACTGTACAATGTCTCCTCTATCCCCACTAGTTTTTTAATCGATGAAAACGGTGTTATTCTCGCTAAGAACCTGAGAGGATTGGGTATAGATAAAGCGGTAGACGCACATGTGAAAAAATTCAAATAGCTCCTAACTCGAGTTAATTTTAAAAGCAGGCTTATAGCCTGCTTTTTTTTGGCTGAAAATGAGGTGCCTCTTGATTATTATCTCATAATAAAAAAAGTAATCATCCATTATCGCAAGGCATAACAGCAAACATAATGTCAGCTTATAAGCCTACCCGAAATAAGAAAATTGACAGTTTGTCATTAATGTAATTGCTGGCAGCATCTTTGCCAAGTAGAAGTTAGCCAATAAAACAAAAATATGTCTACAAAAAAAGAAGGAAAAGAAACTGAAAAAGTACAACAAGAAGAAGTAGTTAATCCAAAAGCTGAGAAGGAATCTAAAGACACGGCCGAAACTACAGAACCTACCCTTTCACCAATAGAATTAGCGGAGAAGGAATCTAAAGAGTGGAAGGATAAATACTTAAGACTTTATGCTGAGTTCGATAATTTCAGAAAGAGAAACGCTAAGGAAAGAATCGATCTAATTAAGTCTGCTAGTTCAGATTTACTAAAAGATATAATACCAGCCTTAGATGATTTTGATAGAGCTATAACTGCCAACGCTACAAATGATGACATAGATGCGGTTAAAGAAGGTTTCGAATTAATAAGAGGTAAAACTTTTAGAGTTCTAGAAGGTAAAGGACTCGTGGCTATGGACTCAATAGGGAAGCCATTCGATGTGGAGCACCACGAAGCTATAACAAATATTCCAGCACCCTCTGAGGACATGAAGAACAATGTAGTAGATGTCATAGAAAAAGGCTACTTCTTGAATGACAAGGTACTTAGGTTCGCTAAGGTGGTAGTTGGGCAATAATTATAAAAGAATTTTAGATGTCAAAAAGAGATTACTACGAAATATTAGATTTAAGTAAAGGAGCCTCTGACGGAGAGATAAAAAAAGCTTATCGAAAGATGGCAATTAAGTATCATCCTGATAAAAACCCAGATGATTCATCTGCTGAAGCTAAATTTAAAGAGGCCGCTGAGGCTTATGATATATTAAGTGACGGAAACAAAAAAGCACGCTACGATCAATATGGACACGCCGGAATGGGCCAAGGCGGAGGTTTTGGTGGCGGTGGCGGAATGAATATGGACGATATTTTCAGCCAGTTCGGTGACATCTTCGGAGGCGGAGGTGGTGGAGGATTTGGTGGCTTCGGAGGCGGAGGCAGAAGAACTCGAAGAGTAAAAGGTTCTAACCTAAGAATTAAGGTTAAACTCTCTCTAGCAGAAATAGCCGCAGGAGTTCAAAAAAAAATAAAAGTATTCAAGCTAGTAAATGTAGATGGAGTTGAATATGGTGAATGCTCTACATGTCGCGGAACAGGACAAATCACTAGGGTATCCAACACCATTCTTGGACAAATGCAAACAAGTGCAACCTGCACTACTTGTCATGGCTCAGGCCAGAAAATCACTAGCAGGCCTAAAGGAACTGATGAGAATGGACTGGACAGAAAAGAGGAAGTTGTAACCATCGACATTCCAGCTGGTGTAGAGGAGGGAATGCAGCTTAATGTTAGTGGTAAAGGAAATGCAGCTCCATTTGGAGGAGTCCCTGGAGATTTAATAGTACTTATCGAGGAGGAGGAACACCTAGAATTGCACCGTGAAGGACAAAATTTACATTATGATCTCTACGTAAACTTTATAGATGCAGCGATAGGTAATCAGGTGGAAGTGCCATTAATAGAGGGGAAAGCTAAGATTAAGATCGAAGCTGGAACGCAGAGTGGAAAAACTCTAAGGCTAAAAGGAAAAGGACTTCCCTCTGTTCAATCATACGGAAGCGGTGATTTACTGGTTCATTTTAATGTTTGGACACCCCAGAAGTTAAGCTCTGAAGAAAAAGATGTCTTACAGAAACTTAAAGACTCTGAAAACTTCAATCCTCAACCTGGATCTAAGGACAAGGGCTTTTTTAAGAAAGTAAAAGAAATGTTCAGTTAAGAAATAAATCACTGAACACCTCAATTATAAAGGACAGGAGTTAACATCTTTTTAGGAGCTTCTGTCCTTTTTTATGCTCTAAATATTAAGAAATTTTAGATTTGTATTAAACCATTTTTTTAAATGTCAAAACTCATACTAGAAGCCAAACATATCGTTAAGAACTATGCTAGCCACAGAGCGTTAAATGATGTAAGCATAGCCGTTCCTGAAAAAACTATTTTTGGGTTATTAGGCCCTAATGGTGCTGGTAAAACCTCATTAATTAGGATAATCAATCAAATCACAGGACCAGACTCTGGTGATATTTTTTTAGATGGGGAACTATTAAACCGAGCACACATTAAAGACATCGGTTATTTGCCAGAAGAAAGAGGTTTGTACAAAAAAATGAAAGTAGGAGAGCAAGCGTTGTATCTAGCTCAGCTCAAAGGCATGGACAAAGCTGTAGCTAAGGCCAAACTCATGGATTGGTTTGAACGATTCGAGATATCTGAATGGTGGAATAAAAAAGTGGATGAGCTATCTAAAGGAATGGCTCAAAAAATTCAGTTCATCACGACTGTACTCCATGAACCTAAGCTTTTAATATTAGATGAACCATTTAGTGGATTCGACCCAATTAATACTAACCTAGTAAAATCTGAAATACTAAGATTAAAAGAAAAAGGAACAAGTATCATTTTATCTACTCACAACATGGATTCTGTGGAGGAGATCTGTGACTCTATAGCCCTCATTAACAAGAGTGAGAAATTACTAGACGGGACTGTGAAAGATATTAAGGACCAGTTTAAAACTCAAACCTACGAACTTGATTTCACCGGAAGTATTATAGGGTTTACCAACGCCCTTTGGACTAACTTCGAATTACTAGAAAAAGAAACTGAAGGAGATAATCATAAGTGCAAAGTGAAAATCCTAAACAACAAGATGGGATTAAACGAACTTCTTTCAGCTACTTTACCTGAAGTGAAGTTCAATAGCGTAAGCGAAGTAGTCCCTAGCATGAACGACATCTTTATTCAAGTAATAGAGGCCAAAAACGCACAATCATGAATAAAACCTCATTAATCATTAAAAGAGAATATTTAACTCGGGTTACGAAAAAGTCTTTCCTAATAGTCACCTTTTTAGTTCCCTTTCTCTTCGTAGCTGTATTTGCTGGAGTTATCGCTTTGGGCCTTTCGGATAGCACCAACCATAATGTTCTCGTGGTAGATTCTTCCGGTATTTTATCTAATAATATAAATGGTAAGATTATCCCTTTCAACACAGAAAGATGGAAAAACGCTAAAGACAGTAGCATCGTTTACAACTTTACTCACGAAGAAATGGAGGTTCAAGCATTTCTCGATAGCGACTATACTTTAAAGATAAGTGTAGATGATCAGACAGTGAATGATGAGAATGTACCTATGCTCTATAAGGAGCTTCCTTCAAGCATTATATCTAATAAGATAGAAAACAATCTGCAAGATGATTTTCAGGAATACACTTGGGAGACATTCTTAAATGTAAAGCCTGAAGAATATAAAAAAGCAGAGGTTAACATTGATTTAGTAGAACAAGATGCCGAGAATTTAGATGTAGAAGACCCACATTTAAGAACAAGAGGTTGGATAGGCTACGGCTTATCTCTTATAATCTATATGACTATTTTTCTTTTCGGCTCTTTAGTGATGAGAGGAGTACTGGAAGAAAAAATGAGTCGTATAGTAGAAGTACTTATCTCTTCCGTAAAACCATTCCAACTCTTAATGGGGAAAATAATAGGCGTTGGGCTAGTAGGACTTACCCAGTTCATACTCTGGATTGGCCTTTTTGCTGTGATTTCAGCAGTAGGGATTGGCATTATATCTAGTCAGACTAATGTTTCTGAATTAGCCGATCAATTAGAAAACGGTAGTGTAATATCTAAAGATGCATCTCTAGAACAAGCTTTAGCTAGCATGGGGCAGGCAGGGGATTATATAGAAGCTGCATTTTCCATGAATTGGACATTAGTAGCCCTCTGCTTTATATTCTATTTTTTAGGTGGCTATCTGCTTTATGGTTCGCTAATGGCAGCGGCTGGATCAGCAGTAGACGCAGAAGCAGATTCTCAACAATTCTTAGTCCCCATAACTATTCCTTTGATAGCTGCTATTATGTTATCTCAGCTAGTCATCGTAAACCCCGAAAGTACCATAGCTACAGTGTTTAGCATTTTTCCTCTCACCTCTCCTATTATTATGCTAGTGAGAGTTTCAATGGGTAGTTTTGAATGGTGGGAATTAGCCCTTTCCATAATAGTCCTTATCGCTACTTTTATAGGAACGGTGGCCCTAGCAGGTAAAATATACAGAACCGGAATTCTGATGTACGGAAAGAAGGTTTCTTATATGGAACTATGGAAATGGTTAAAGTACTAGTATGCGCGTAGCAATAATTGACCTAGGGACAAACACCTTCAATCTGTTGATTGCGGAAATCACTGACAGTGCTTTCAAAGTCATAGTTAAAGAAAAACAAGCAGTTAAACTTGGTAAATCTGGATTAGAACAAGGCCAAATTATGCCCGATGCTTTTGTTAGAGGAGTTAAAGCCATGGTTCACTATAAAAACGTTATAGGCCAACATAAGGTAACAGAAATTAAAGCTATCGCTACTTCTGCTATGAGGGATTCTTCTAACTCAGGGGAGTTTCAAAAAAAAATTCTCAAGTCTACTGGAATACAAATAGAGATTATATCAGGTCAAGAAGAAGCTTCTCTAATACAAAAAGGAGTCGAACTAACTTTACCAGAAGGCTTGGAGGATTACCTTATTATGGATGTGGGTGGAGGTAGTACTGAATTTATTATCGTAAAAAACAAGTTAGTCGTTTGGTCCAAAAGCTATAACCTAGGAGTAAGCAGATTATTAGATTGGTTAAATCCTTCTGATCCTATTTCAGCGGCTGAAAGAGAAAGCTTATCGCGAAGACTTTCTCTTGAGTTAAAGGACTTGTATGAAGCCATTGCTGCGTATAAGACAACTACACTAATAGGCAGTAGCGGATCATTCGACTCTATTCACGATATGCTACAGTGGGATTTACACAAAGACTACTCGTCCAATAAAATAGACTTTAATGAAATTATTCTCTCAGATTTTTTCTCACTACACGATAAATTGGTAGCTTCTACTCTAAAAGAAAGACAATTTACAAATGGATTGCTCCCTATGCGCACCGACATGATGGTCATTTCGAGTCTAGAAATTTTTGAGGTGATTAGAGCGACTAAAATCAGCAAGCTATTTCGGTCATCATATGCGCTAAAAGAAGGATTATTATCTTCAATGACTCCAATCGAATAATTGGAATAATAATTGAACTTAAACACAACAAAAAAAAACATGTCAAAAATATTAGTGATAGATGATGAAGCTCCAATAAGAAATTCTTTAAAGGAAATTTTAGAATACGAGAAATATCAAGTAGATATAGCAGAAGACGGATCTGCAGGAATTCATCTGTTAAGTAAGAAAAAGTTTGATGTTATTTTTTGTGACATCAAGATGCCTAAAATGGATGGCTTGGAAGTTTTAAGTAAAATCCAAGAATTAAGTTTAGATATTCCTGTAATAATGATCTCTGGTCATGGAACTGTTGATACTGCAGTCGATGCTTTAAAAAATGGTGCCTATGATTTCATACAAAAGCCATTAGATCTAAATAGAATTTTAGTTACTCTAAGAAATGCTACCGACCAATCTAAATTAGTCAGGGAAACTCAAATTCTCAAAAAGAAAATTTATGCCAGTAAGACTTCTGATATCGTGGGGAAATCAAGATCTATTCAAGAGATCAAAGATATGATAGACACTGTTTCTCCCACTGATGCTAGAGTTCTAATTACTGGCGGTAACGGCTCAGGAAAAGAACTAGTAGCCAGACAGCTACATGAAAAAAGCGCTAGACATCAAGCACCGTTTATAGAAGTAAACTGTGCCGCTATTCCAAGTGAGTTAATAGAAAGTGAACTTTTCGGCCATGAAAAAGGAGCATTTACATCAGCTATTAAACAGCGTAAAGGCAAGTTTGAACAAGCTGACGGAGGTACCCTATTTTTAGATGAAATAGGAGACATGAGCTCAAGCGCTCAAGCAAAAGTACTAAGAGCACTTCAAGAAAACCAAATCACTAGAGTAGGAGGTGAGAAAAATATCAAAGTTAATGTTAGAATTCTAGCTGCTACGAATAAAAATCTCAGAGAAGAAATAGATGCAGGAAGATTCAGAGAGGATTTATTTCACAGACTGAGTGTAATTCTTATTCATGTCCCAGGTTTAAATGAAAGAAGAGATGATATTCCACTCCTAGCTGATTTTTTCATTACTAAAATTTGTAATGAATATGGAATGGCCAAAAAGAAAATAGATGATAAAGCGCTAAAAGAACTTCAACTAGTGAACTGGACTGGAAATATTAGAGAGTTTAGAAACATTATAGAAAGACTAATAATTCTATGTCCAGAAATAATAGAGGCTGAACATGTCAAACAATATGCCAACCCTAACCCTGAGTAAAAAGATCTTTTACTTTTCACACGAAAAGAGGCAACCCAGACAACATTTCAACGTCATATTTACGAGGTCTTCTTGAAAAGGTTTCATTAAACACTAAAATCCAGAAATGATGGAATTATTCACTAACATACTTTCGCGCACTACAACCATGTTTTCTCACATGAGTACGGCAATGATGATAGTTCTTCCTCTTCTAATCATAATAGGGCTTGTAGCTAAATGGAGGCTTTTTGATAAATGCGGATTATCTAATAAAGAAATCTTAATAGGAACTTTTCTTCCTCTGTATGATTTTTACTTAACGCTTAAAATTGTCGGAAGGCCTAGCTCACATTTCGGATTAATCTTTATTCCTTTATTTAACATATTCTTCTTAGTGAAAGTATTATTCGAACTATTAAATAGCTTCGGGAAATTTCACATAATCGATTACACCTTGGCTATTTTATTTAGCTTTCTATACTTTTTGAATTTAGGATTAGCTTACAATGAAGTTTATTATGGAACTGTTTATGACAAAACAGATGAAGAATTAGCCCTAATGAAAGCCAAGGCCGAAAGAGCCCTTGCTTAATTATTTTTCTAGCTGCGTAGAATACTCTTGATAATATTTATGAAACAAAGGTCTTAGCTTTAGCTAGGACCTTTTCTATTCCTGAAGCATCTGAACCACCAGCAGTAGCAAAAAAAGCCTGTCCACCGCCGCCACCTTTGATGTCTGAGGCTAACTCTTTGATTATATCTCCCGCGTGCAACCCCTTCTTACTAATAGTGACATCTCCAACCAGACATGAAATAATCGGCTTACCTCCAACTTCCGCAGCCAAAACGAGCAAAATGTCTTTGTACTCTTTGCGCAGTTCGAAAGCCAAATCTTTAATCCCGTTAGCATCCAAATCCACTTTTTTAGACAGAAATGACGTTCCGTTAATTTCAATAATTTCTTTTTTTATAGCTTCAGACATTCCAGCCGCTGCGCCCTTCTTTAGTTCTAGAATTTGTTTTTCTAAGTTACTATTCTTCTTTTGAAGGTTTTCTACAACTTTAACCAAATCCCTAGGTGATTTTAGAATTTCTTTTAACGACTTTATCTGAGTTGATAGAT
>DDEI01000028.1:41723-63268 GCA_002336675.1 Flavobacteriales bacterium UBA1958
CCACTAGCTACTGCCCCTTCAGATGTGATTTTAAAATAGCCTATACTGCCTGTGCTAGACACATGAGTTCCTCCACATAATTCTGCACTATCACCAAACTTTATTAGCCTTACTCTTTCACCATACTTTTCTCCGAAAAGCATCAAAGCTCTCTCTAATTTAGCCTCTTTCAAAGAAGATGATCTGTTTTCTTCTAGTGCAATATTCTCACGTATAAGCTCATTTACCATGCGTTCTACAAGCTGCAATTCCTCATCGCTTACCTTACTGAAATGTGAAAAATCAAATCTCAAATAGTCAGCATTTACCAAACTACCTTTCTGCTCCACGTGATCTCCTAAAACAGTTCTAAGCGCCAAGTGCAATAAATGGGTAGAGGTATGGTTAATCGAAGTGGATAATCTCCTCTCATTATCTACAGCACATCTCCAGACTCCTGTCAATTCAGCGGGTAATTCTTCTGTATAATGTAAAATCTGATTATTCTCTTTCTTAGTAGTGAACACTACAATCTCATCTAGGCCATTAGAGAGTAATCCTGAATCACCTATCTGCCCACCGCCTTCTGCATAGAATGGTGAAATATCTAAAGTAAACTGGAAGAATACTTTATTATTTTGTGTAATCTCCCTCCACTCTCCTATTTTACTATCAGAAATCAACTTGTCATACCCTATGAAATCTGTTTTTTTAACTGAATTCAAAGTATTCCAATCCTTAGTCTCTAACTTAGTAGCGGCACGAGATCTCTTTTTTTGTTTCTGCAATTCCACCTGGAAGCCCTTTTCGTCAATTTCTCTCCCAGCCTCCGTAATCATTAATCTGGTTAAATCAAACGGAAACCCAAAAGTGTCATATAATTCAAATGCTACTTTACCATCAATTACTTCATTTTCATTTTCACACATAAAATTTTCCAATCTACCTATACCCTTCTCTAATGTTCTATGGAAATTCTCTTCCTCTTCCTTTATCACTATAGTTATGAGAGTTTCTTGAGACTTTAACTCAGTAAAATAATCTCCCATTTCTCTTACTAAGTCCTTAACTAACTCATAGATAAAAGCTTCTTTAATTTCTAAAACAGAGAAAGAATAGCGAATAGCCCTTCTTAAAATCCTTCTAATCACATAACCCGCTCCAGTATTAGAAGGCAATTCACCATCTGCTATAGCAAATGAAACTGCCCTTAAGTGGTCAGCAACAACGCGTATGGCTATATCCGATTTTTCTGACGCACCATATTTAACTCCACTTTTAGCTGCTATTTTCTGAATATAAGGCTGGAACACATCAGTATCATAATTACTTGTTTTGCGTTGCAACGCCATAACTAAACGTTCCATACCCATACCTGTATCAATATGCTTCTTGGGTAAAGGAGACAATTCTCCCTTAGCATTTCTGAAGAACTCCATAAAGACCAAGTTCCAAATCTCAACTACTTGAGGGTGATCCTTATTTACTAAACTCTCTCCAGGGGTTTCCGCCTTTTCTTCTGGAGATCTCATGTCTACGTGAATCTCGGAACAAGGACCGCAAGGACCGCTCTCTCCCATTTCCCAAAAGTTATCCTCCCTATCAAACTCTAAAATTCTATCCTCTTCTATTAACCCTTTCCAAACATCTCTAGCCTCATTATCTCTTTCTAATCCATCCTTTTTGTCACCACTAAAAATTGACACATATAAATTTTCACTAGGGATTTCATAAATCTCCGTTAATAACTCCCAAGCCCATGAAATAGCTTCTTTTTTAAAATAATCTCCGAAAGACCAGTTACCGAGCATTTCAAACATGGTGTGATGATATGTATCTACACCAACTTGCTCTAAATCATTATGCTTACCCGAAACACGCAGGCATTTCTGAGAATCTGTTATTCTCACATTTTTTATTTCAGAGTTTCCTAAAAACAAATCTTTAAACTGATTCATTCCTGCATTCGTGAACATTAACGTAGGATCATTCTTTATCACCATAGGAGCACTCTCCACTATCTGATGATTTTTAGACTCAAAAAACTCTAAAAATTTAGTTCTTATTTCTCTTGCTGTCATGTTATTCATGTTTGTGATTCACATTGCATTTACGCGAATTTTAACAGTGCAAAGGTAAATCAATTTTTGTCTAACTTTGTGTTCACAAAATTAGAATAGTTTGGCCAAATCAAAGTTTAGATACAACCCTAAAACTCTCGAATATGAGAAGATCTCTTTAAGAGTTAAAGATTATTTTCTAAAAGGACTATTATATACCGTTCCTTTAGTAATTCTTTCAGGGGTGTTTGGCTGGCTGATAAGCAGCAATATCGATTCTCCAGGTGAATTAGAAGCAAAGAATGAAAATCGCTTTATGAAAGCGCAACTTCATGAAATCAAAAAAGAACTTGGAAACTTAAATTCATTTCGTCAAGACCTGCAGGACAAAGATGATAATCTATATAGAACTATTTTTGAATCAGAGCCTTACCCTGATCACAAAAGAAATTTATCTATCGGGGGCATCAATAGATATGATGGACTAGAAGGATATGATATCAGCACAGAGCTTATAGAGACTAAAGAACTTCTAAGCAAATTAACACGAGGGCTAGTGGCTCAATCGAAGTCCTTCGAAGAGGTTTTTAATTTAGTTAAAAACCAAGAGGATTTCTTAGCTCATATTCCAGCTATTCAGCCGGTTTCTAATAAAGACTTAACTAGAATGGCTTCTGGTTACGGTAAAAGGATACACCCAATTTATAGGGTCATTAAAATGCACTGGGGAATGGATTTTACCGCCACTACCGGTACAGAAATATACGCAACAGGAGATGGTGTGGTTAAAGCTGCGGACAACAAATACTCAGGATATGGAAACAGGGTAGAAATAGACCATGGTTACGGTTACGTATCTCTCTACGCCCACATGAGTAAAATGAAAGTGAGATACGGACAGAAAGTGAAAAGAGGTCAAGTTATTGGACTAGTTGGAAGCACCGGTGCTTCTACTGCTCCGCACTGCCATTATGAGGTTATGAAGGATGGCCAAAAGGTAAATCCCGCTCACTACTACTTTAACGACCTTACCCCCGAAGAATACAATAAACTTCTAGAGAAGGCTTCACAAAAAGGCAAATCTCTGGACTAAGCTCAATCAATTTATTCTTTTACTAATTGGCTGCCATGGAAGACATACAAAAAAGGTATTATACCATAAGTGAGGTTTCAGTTATCTTAGGAGTTAACGCATCCTTGATTCGGTTTTGGGAAAAAGAATTCCCCCAAATTAAACCTAGAAAAGGTAAAAAAGGAAATAGGCTCTTCACCCCCTCAGATTTGGGAATTTTAAAGAAAATATTCTCTCTAGTTAAGCTGAAAGGCTATACACTAGAAGGAGCAAGAAAGGCTTTAAAAAACGGAAGTAATGAAACCTCTTCAAGAGCACAGACAATGATAAAACTCAGTGGAATAAGACAAAAGCTACAGCAGATTCTTACAGAATTTCAATAGGATTTATTCTTCATTAGATAACTTCTCACGTAATCCTTTACTCCTTCTTCCAAAGAAGTAAATTTCTGAGTATAACCAATTTTCCTAAGCTTGTTCATTTTCGCCTCAGTAAAATACTGGTATGTAGATCTAATGTCCTCCGGAGTATCCATAAATAAAATCTTAGACTTCACATCCATTGACTTGAATGTATTTTCTACCAAATCTAAGAAAGTTCTAGAATCTCCACTTCCTAAATTATATATCCCCGACTCTTTTCTGTTATTCATCAAAAAGTAGCAAACATCCGCAACATCTTTAACATATATAAAATCCCGCGACTGGTGTCCATCTTCAACCCCCTCCTTGTGCGATGCGAATAACTTCATTTCCGAAGTTGTGTTAATTTGATTAAAGGCATGTAAAACAACACTTGCCATCCTTCCTTTATGATATTCATTAGGACCATACACATTAAAAAACTTCAATCCAGCCCAGAAATAAGGTTTTCTTTCTTGATTTAAAACCCACTTATCAAAATCATTTTTAGAATCGCCATATGGATTTAATGGGACTAACTTCTCTATTAGTTCATGAGAATCAGAATAGCCCTGTTCCCCCAAACCATAAGTAGCCGCAGAAGAAGCATAAACCAGAGAAAGTCCATATTCCACACATTTATTCCAAATCATCTTAGAGTAATTGAGATTCAATTTATTAAACAGATCTCTATTAAATTCAGCTGTATCTGTTCGTGCACCTAAATGAAAAATAAACTGTACTTCATTTTCGTTTACATCTAACCAACTTTCAAAATTATCTCTATCAACTAGATAACGAAATTTTTTATATTCAAAATTCCTTTTCTTGTCCTCTCTAGAGAAATCATCAACTAGTACTAAATCAAAAAAATATTCTTGATTTAATTTCTCTACTAATACACTAGAAATAAAACCTGCTGCTCCTGTTACTACTATCATACTCCTTAATAATTTTCCATTCTTATGTGCCTGCAAAAATAGAATCAAATTCTTTAGTTGGATTTATATATTAAATAAAGATTTATCCCTTACTTTGAATTTAATAGACTTGCTTAAAAAAATGGAAAGAAGACTAGTATATGTTACCAGAAGAGAAAGGTTCAATGCTGCTCACAAACTATGGAATGATTCATGGAGCGAAGAGAAGAATTTAGAAACATTCGGAAAGTGCGCTAACCCCAATTGGCATGGACACAACTATAATTTATTCGTTACAGTCAAAGGATACATTAATAATGATACTGGATACTTAGTTGATTTAAAAGATTTGAGTAAACTCATACGAAAGAATATTATCGATAAACTAGACCATAAAAACCTAAATCTAGATGTGGATTTCTTGAAAAATGGAATGACATCCACAGAGATATTAGTTTTCAAAATATGGGATGAGCTATCTGAGGAGGTAACCTCAATGGGAGCTCAACTTCATAAAGTTCTTCTTTTCGAAACTGAAAATAATAGTGCAGAATTTTACGGTGAATAACATGAAAAAGTATAACAAAATAGACGAGTATGATTTGGAGTTAACTGAAAAGTTATCAGTCCAATATAAAAATGTCTTACTTGATTTGGGGGAAGACACAGAACGGGAAGGCCTCAAGAAAACACCAGAACGAGCTTCTAAAGCAATGCAATTTCTTACTCATGGATACGACTTAAATCCTTCAGAAATTCTTCGTTCCGCAATGTTTGCTGAAGACTATAGTCAGATGGTTCTCGTAAAAGATATAGAAATCTATTCTTTGTGTGAACACCATATTCTACCCTTTTTCGGAAAAGCTCATGTAGCCTACATTCCTAACGGACACATAGTAGGCTTGAGCAAAATACCTAGAATATGTGATGCATTTGCCAGAAGACTTCAGGTACAAGAAAGACTAACTGTAGAGATTCGAGACTGCATTCAAGAAACATTGAATCCTTTTGGAGTAGCAGTAGTGATAGAGGCAAGCCACATGTGCATGCAAATGAGAGGAGTTCAAAAACAAAATTCAGTAACCACTACTAGCGCATTCACCGGAGAGTTCTTAAAAGATAAAACTCGTGCTGAATTTTTAAATCTCATTCGCTCGAATTTACATTAGCAAATTGAGAACCGGAGTTAGCCTTAATAGTTAATTTCGATATCTACTGTTCCAAACGACTCTATAAATTGACTGCCAGATGCAGCCGTACTTGAACCACCACGTGATATGGAATAATAGTAATCTAACTGTGTTCCTCCAATAATGGTACAGTTTACTACCGTGTCAACTTCCATTCCTGTGAAATACTGGTATTGATTATTACAGCAGACACACTGTGGAAAATAAGAGGTTGTATATCTAAAGACTAATTCATCTTCATCATTAAAAGGGCTGATGTTTTTCACTTTTAAATTAACAAACGCCAGAGGCTCTAACTCCATTGAAACTTCTAAACCTTCAACAGGATCAATAGATTCAGGATTAATCTCTTCCTCCTGCGAAACATATAACTCCTTATCAAATTGAACTTTCATAGAATTGAAAAGCTCTTTGTCTATATTAAACTCGTAATACCCTTGAGAATTGGTCCTCTGGGTTTCTAAGAGTTGAAAACTATTATTGAAAGTCCCTGCATTCAAAATTTGAGCAGAGAGTCTAACTTCAGCATTAGTAATAGAACTGTTAGTTAAAGCGTTTGAGATTGTACCGTAGATTCGATAAGTAACTTCTTCGGGCTTTTCGCATTGACAAAAGAGAGAGGCACATAAAAAGAACAAGACCTGAATTATCCTGCTTTTCATCCTAATTACTATTTTCGATAGAATTTCTCAGTTTGGTTATCAAAACTGATATAATAATCATTCTTCAGCAGCTCAGTTAAGTCTGCCTTTGCACCGAATCCTCTTTTTACGATTTGGCCATAAACGTCATAGAGTTCATAGTATGTCTCTCTAGAGAATATGAGGGTGCTGCTTTTCTTGTCATATACTAACGACAAAGGGGACATAGAACTTGTATATTCTGCGGCTACAGAACTTTTTAAGTCCCCATCACCTGTTTTCTGTAGCACTCTAAATTTATTAACTCCAGAAACCTCTGAAGTTTGAAAATTGTATGTATTCTCTCCAGGAACGCCTTTACCCATAACCTCACCTACGTTAACCCACTTATTCCACTTAAACTGCTGAATCACGAATGGGAGAGCACCTGTTTCACCAGAAGTAACCCAAGTAAACAAACCAGAATCTGATATACTAATATCTGCAACTTCATAAGTAGGCTGAGGCCATAAATCTCCTGGGTTTACTACTTGAGGTAGACATCCTTCTTTATACTTGATCGTAATAACAAGATCATCACCAAGCTGAAATCCGTAAATACCTAAATCTATTTCAAACGCTGGAGAATTCCATTCGTCAGAGGATATCTGGCCATTAACTAGGACTTCAAAAACACAGTAACCCACTCCACTGGAAGAAACGCTATTTACAACGTATAGATCCTTTCCTTGATACTTACCCTCAAATATCAGAGTTCCAGCTAACATTGTTAGGCTAGAAAGAACAAATAAAGCACAAGTAATTATTACTCTCATCTTCTTCTAAAATTCTTCTAAAAAAAGCCCGGTTGTAACGTTCATATTTCGGGCTTGATGTTGTTTTCTCATTTTACTGAACACTCAACAAATCTAACAATTTATGCTGTGAATCAGTGAATAGAATGGGGAAATATTCAGCAAATCCATTTTCTATTAATTCATAGTGCACTTCCAAAGCCTTTATTGCGTTTTCCATTCCCGAGTTATTTGGCAAAATTTTCTGCATTTCGACAAAGACCGCAATCATCCCATTCAATTCGCCATACCTAGTTAGGTACTTATGCTTAGTCATACTATTAAATAGTCTTTCAGATTTCGAAGAAAAAAATTCAACATATGGCCTTAATTCAGTGTAAGCATCTTCAGCATAAAGTTCTAAACTTATTTCTGAGAACTTCGCCCAGTGCCTGCTCAAGAAATGATCAAAATAAATATCTAATGCTACACCCGCATATTTATGAAAATATGGATAAAGCGCCTTTTTTAACTCTAAATTTAACTCTGACGTGTCTGTATGATTATCAATAAATCGGTGAAGAGTAACACCTCTAACTACATCATAAGGCAAATAAGAATAGTCCCTTCCTTTAATCTCATCTCCGAACAAATTACCCGCTTGAACTGCTCTGTTTTCTCCCGAAAGAAGTAAGTGTGCCAAAAAATTCATATACTTCAAATATAGATTAGAGCTATCTCTAGAAACACTTTGTTAATCGAATGTTAACTATTCAGAGGACAGGCTTTATTCTCTTAATTTTGCTACAATGAGTCGTAAGTCTATTTATCTCGTAGTATTCTTAGCCACTATCTCACTGATAGGAATAATTGTAACCCAAATTTTCTGGGTAGATAAAGCCTTTACTATCCAAGATAGAGAATTTAATGACAGAACAGTAATAGCCTTGACCTCTGTGGTAAAAAGACTTCAAGCCCTAAATAAAGATTCTTCAGATGTGGATGAACCTGTTGTTCAAGAAACATCAAATTACTTTGTGGCCCATGTAAATGATACTTTACACCCCTATTTATTGGAGTCTTTACTTAAAGATGAGCTTCAAGCAAGTCTTCTTAAACAAAACTTTGAGTATGTCATATACGACTGCTTTAATGATTCTATCGTTTTTGGCAGTAAAGTAAACATAGATGAGCCCGATAATATAGTGAAGTCAGAAGATGTCACTCCTCACAAAAAACTTAACCGGGATGGTCACTATTTTGGAGTTTATTTTCCAGAAAAAAAAGGTTACATAATGGATCAAATGGGCATTTGGATGTTCAGCAGCTTCATTATTCTCCTGGTAGTCTTATTTTTCGCTTATTCTATTATGGCTATTTTAAAACAAAAAAGGCTTTCAGAAATTAAGACAGATTTCATTAACAATATGACCCATGAGTTGAAAACTCCGATAAGTACTATTTCAATAAGCACTAGAGCCCTTTTAAACATGTCTGACATGGAATCTGTTCAAAAGTATGCTCGAATAATTAAGACTGAAAACGAACGACTTCAAAATCAAGTTGAAAGAGTCTTAGATATTGCAACGCTCAGTCCAAACACTCTAAATTTGGACAAAAAACACATTTACCTTCATAAATTACTAGAGGAGATTACAGAATCTCTGGAATTAAAGTTAGCAGAAGTAAATGGGGAACTTCATTTTAATTTTCAAGCTCAATCAGACACTGTATACAGCGACAAACTGCATCTAACAAATGTATTTACTAACCTAATAGACAATGCTATTAAATACTGCAAACAATCACCAGAGATAAAAATACACACGTCTCAACTGAATAATAAAATTATCATCTTGATAGACGATAATGGAATAGGAATAGATAAGAAACATTACTCTATGATTTTCGAGAAATTTTTCAGGGTACCAAGTGGAGATAAGCACGATGTAAAAGGCTTTGGTTTAGGACTATTTTATGTAAAGTCAGTGTTAGAGGCCCTTAATGGATCGATTAAATTAATTAAATCTGACCACACCGGTAGTAGGTTTCAAATAGAACTTCAACACCATGGATAAGCAAAAAATATTATTAGTAGAGGATGATGAAAACCTCGGGTATGTCATTCAAGATTTACTCTCCATGAATGGCTATAAAGTGCACTTAGCAAGAGATGGAAAAGAAGGACTATTATTCTTTAATAAATCTAAATATGACCTCTGTCTAATCGATGTTATGATGCCTAAAAAAGATGGGTTCGAACTAGCAGAGGATATTCAAAAATTGAATAATTCCGTACCTCTTGTTTTTCTCACCGCTCGTAACCAGAAAGAAGACAAGATTAAAGGACTAAAGCTAGGAGCTGATGATTATATCACCAAACCCTTTGATTCCGATGAATTCTTACTTCGGGTGAAGGCAATACTAAGACGCGGTAGTACTGAAAAAAACAACTCCGAAAAAGAATATAAAATAGGTGAATACACATTTACACCATCGTCCTTAATATTGTCTAAGGATAATGACAACCGGAGGCTTACAAAAAAGGAATCTGCTCTTTTAAAGTTACTCTGCGAGCACAAAGGGAAGATACTCGAAAGAGGAGTAGTATCAAATCTAATTTGGGGAGATGACAGTTACTTCGTAGGAAGAAGTATGGATGTGTTTATTACACGCTTACGGAAATACCTTAATGATGACTCTACTATATCAATCACTAACATCCATGGTATTGGCTTCCGATTAGAAGAACGATAAAAAAGATAACAATTGAGAAATAGTTGATTAATTTCGTATAATGGAATTAGACGCTGCAGGTGTATTAAAAGCTCTCCAAAATGTACTCGAGCCGGAAATAAAAAAAGATATCGTAAATCTTGGATTAATCAGTAATACTGAAGTAAACGGAACTAAAATCTCTTTCACCCTTTACGTTAATAATCCAGCTCTTCACAACAAGAACAGAATGCGCGACGCTTGTTTGTTCGCTTTAGAGAGAAACTTTGGTAAAGACATCGAAACAGATATTAACATTTTACCAAACCCTAAAAATCCTGACAATATCGATTCAAGAAAAATATTACCTGGAGTTAAGCATGTTATAGCTATAGCATCGGGAAAAGGGGGTGTTGGCAAATCTACCGTTTCTGTAAATATCGCTACAGGCTTGGCACAAAGAGGATACAAAGTAGGATTGTTAGATGCCGATATTTATGGGCCTTCAGCCCCGCTTATGATGGATCTGCTGCACGACAAACCTCAACCTATAGTAGTCGGAGATAAGCAATTCATAGAACCTATTACTTCCCATGGAGTTAAGGTGCTTTCCATAGGCTTCTTCGCGGAGGTTAATCAGGCCATTGTCTGGCGTGGCCCTATGGCCTCTAAAGCACTGAACCAAATGTTCACAGATGCATATTGGGGCGAATTGGATTATATGATTATCGACTTACCCCCAGGTACAGGTGACATTCATCTTTCGCTGGTACAGGCGGCCCCTCTTTCTGGAGCTGTGGTAGTAACCACACCGCAAGACGTTTCTTTAGCTGATGCTAGAAAAGGAATAAATATGTTTCAAATAGAAAGTATAAACGTTCCTATACTTGGTCTAGTAGAAAACATGAGTTGGTTCACTCCTGCTGAATTACCTGAGAATAAGTATTTCATATTCGGAAAAGATGGAGGAAAACAGCTAGCTCAAGAACTAGACATTCCATTATTAGCTCAACTACCACTAATCCAGAGTATCCGTGAATCTGGTGACGCTGGAAGGCCTGCCATACTACAGGAAGACTCTATTTCCAAAAAAGCATTAGATAAAATGATAGATAATTTAGAGTTAGCCGTTAATAAATTATAGATAGAGATTAAACAGCACCTACTATCTATTAAATTTGTATCAGTATAAAAAGACATGACCAATTCATTAAATACACGTGTAACAGAAGCTTTAGATAAGATAAGACCTTACCTAGAAGCAGACGGAGGAAACATCTCACTGGTAGAGATCACTAAAGACAATGTGGTCAAGGTAGAACTTCATGGAACATGCGTAGGATGCTCTATGAGTATGATGACGATGAAAGCGGGCGTAGAGCAATCTATCAAATCTGCCGCTCCAGAAATCACCAGAGTAGTAGCGATAAACCCAGAGTTTATCTCATAATTAAAAGTTTTCTCTTTTCTACTTGACCCTCTTTAATCCACAAGCAGGTGTAATATCCTTCTTTAAAGGTAGAAACATTCAATTCAGTACTATCAGATAAAGGGCTTATTAAAAGTCTTTCTACTTCTCTACCCAAGGCATCTAGTATAAGTATCTCTGAAGTCTCAGATAAAACCGGGAAATCAATAATTAATAGCTCTGAGGTAGGATTAGGATAAATTTTGAATTTATCTCCATAGCTCTCAGTTGAAATTGATAAATCAATCACGTCTGAATATTCACAGTCTAATTCTATCTCTGGGCAAACTAGGTGGGATAAAAAAGAACTCATAATCGCTCTAGTGGTATCATAAAATTGAGCATTATCGACGTGAGGCACATGCCCCTGGCCTTCGTAAATCTCGAAACAATTCAGCACACCTACTTCATCTGCCCTGGCACTAATACTAGCGGATCCATCGACATCTAACACTGGAACACCGAACAAAGATAACTCCTCCGAACCGTAAGGAACAGTTGTGTCAAATGGGCCGTGAAAACTCAAAACAGGCTCATCGTCACTATTTATCCATTCTGCGTCTCCTATAGCTCCACAAATGTTAACTATGGCATTTACTTCTGAACTGTATCCTAAGTTTCCACTATCACCCTCTAACCCGCCTGTAAGACCTTCTAATGAGAGATCTAAAATTTCTGGAAGTTCAGACAACTCATCCATGTAAGCCAAATGAAGTGCTATAAACCCGCCCGCGGAAACACCAGCGACATAAATTTTATCAGCATCTATTCCATGTGGATTACCATCTTCTGCTACTGTCATTCTCATGTATCTTATAGCCGCTTTCATATCATGATAACCGCGCACTACAGCTTCTGTAGCAGGAAGCTCAAGATCAAAAGTAAAAGGTATCCCTAAGCGATACTGAATAGAAGCTGTGGCATAACCCATTTTAGCAAAATCATTACAAAATGGTACCACATCTGCCCCTGTCTTACTACCTCCTATGAAACTACCTCCATGAGCAAAAATAATCAATGGCCTCATCATCTCAATATCAGCATCTGGAGTATAAACGTCTAACCTTAATTCTGTGCCTCCACCAAGATAATTTATATTATTCCCATATACAATATTAGATTCAACTGAAACAGATGGAAATATTAGTTCTTGATACCTCCCATCTTCGCACTGACCGATAACTGTATATCCGATGGCCATACTTAAACCCAATAGAAAATTCTTCATTGTTTATTGTTTTTTTATAAAAATAGTGGATTCATTTCAGAATAGTGATTCTCCAGTAAAGAATAAATTTAAATTTGCTGAAAAATAGGTTTATCAATGATAGAAACAGATATAATTATAATAGGAGCAGGACCATGTGGTTTGTTTACAGTTTTTGAAGCTGGACTGTTAAAACTTAAATGCCATTTAATAGACGCTCTTCCTCAGCCAGGTGGACAATGTTCAGAGATTTATCCAAAAAAGCCTATCTATGATATACCTGCGTTTCCGGAAATATTAGCTGGTGATTTGGTAGATAATTTAATGAAACAAATCAGTCCTTTCAAACCTACGTTTACTCTTGGAGAAAGAGCAGAAACTATCGAAAAAACAAATGACGATAAATTTATAGTAACCACTAGCCGAGGATCTAAGCACATAGCACCTGTAGTGGCTATAGCAGGAGGATTAGGCTCTTTCGAACCAAGAAAACCACCTATTCCGAATTTATCTGACTTTGAAGATAAGGGTGTGGAATACATCATTAAAGACCCAGAATTTTACAGAGGAAAAGATGTAATAATTTCAGGTGGTGGTGATTCAGCTCTGGATTGGGCTATTTTTCTAGCAGAGGGAGTAGCCAAATCAGTAGCTCTAGTTCATAGAAGACAAACATTCAGAGGCCATTTAGATAGTGTTCAGAAAGTAATGGACCTAGCAGAAAAAGGAAATATTAAGTTAATCACTGACGCTGAAGTAATAGGATTAGAGGGTGACCAAAAGTTAAGCTCTATAGTCATTAAGCACAAAACAGATGGAGAATACATTGTATCTACAGACCACTGGGTTCCTTTATTTGGGCTTTCTCCTAAGTTGGGTCCTATAGGCGATTGGGGATTAGCTATAGAAAAAAATGCTATTAAAGTAAATACCTTGGACTACTCTACGAGCATTCCTGGAGTTTATGCAATAGGAGATGTAAATACCTATGAAGGTAAGTTGAAATTAATTTTATGCGGTTTCCATGAGGCTACCATAATGGTTCAGAGCGCATTTAAGAGAATAAATCCAGATAAGAACTTAGTACTTAAGTATACTACAGTAAATGGAATTCAGGGATTTTAAAGTAAACTAATTAAGGAACTTTGAGCGAAAATATAATTAAGGTTGTAGTTATAGATAGAGAAGGGACTCCTCACACCATAGAGGCTCCTACAGACATGGGGATGAATATGATGGAGCTCTGCAAAGCCTCTGAACTTCCTGTAGAAGGAACCTGCGGTGGAATGGCCATGTGTGCCTCGTGTCATATATATGTCGAGAGTGACCATGAACTTCCTGAGCCCTCAGAGGATGAAGAAGACATGATGGATCAGGCGTTTTTTGTCGAGGATAATTCTAGGCTAGGCTGCCAAGTTCATTTAGCGAATGAACTAAATGGGCTTACAGTGAGATTGGCAGAAGTGAGTGGAGATTAGACTACTTTCTTTTTCTAGGTAGTTTATTGATGGTCATTATTAAACTTTGATAATATTATTGAATCAACGCCTTATTTAAAAGACAATCACTAGCAATAAGATTCTTTAGGTATGGATTGGATAGGACTTTCTTAGAAAGCTCGATTTGGCCTAAATGATGACAATCCGAACCAAGAAAAGAAATAAGCTGATGCTTTATCAATTTCTCCGATGTTTTTTTCACATGAGGCGAGTACTGCCCTACCAGTGAATTCAAGTTTAGCTGCAGAAGCACACCTTGTTTATGAAGGCTTTCATAAACCTCAAAGGAATTATAATAATACAGGTATCTTTCTGGATGGGCTAAAACAGGCTTATATCCTGCACTTTGCATTTCAAATATAGCTTCCTGTAAAAGCGGAGGTTCCTGCATGAAGGACAGTTCAAATAGCAAATAATTATCCCCAAACGTCAAGACATCTCTTTTAGACAACAACTCCATGAAGTGATCATCTAAATAATACTCAGCTGCTACTTGAAAAGTAACATCCATCCCTTTGTTCTTCAGTTCCTGTTTCACTTTTTCACCCTCTGCTAAAAGATTAGATCCTACATTAGGATATATATCACTCATAATATGAGGTGTGGTAATGAAGTGTTTTATCCCTAATTTACTTAAGCCTTGAATTAATAGTATTGTATCACTCATGGATTTAGAACCATCATCTACTCCTGGAATTAGATGGGAATGCATATCTACCAAAATACTTTCTAAGCTAATGGGATGTTCTTCTTTCTCTCGATTGAATATTTTGTTTAAGAAACTCAAAGATGATTACCTTTTTAAATATTGTTTATGGTAATAGTCCATGTATATGCCATTAGTTACCCGAGACATCCATTCAGTATTTTCCATATACCAGCTTACGGTTTGGCTCATTCCTTCTTCTGGAGTTAAGCTCGGCTTCCAAGATAATTCCTCCATTAATTTTCTTGAATTTACAGCATATCTGAAGTCATGCCCCGCTCTATCTGTCACAAACTTAATCAATCCTAATGAGCTCCCTTCTTTTCTATCTAGATGCTTATCAGTAAGGTGTATAAGCAGCTTAACCAAATCTAGATTACTCCATTCGTTTTCACCTCCTACGCAGTAAGTTTCTCCTCTTTTTCCTTTATGGAAAATCTCATCTATGGCTCGAACATGATCCCCTACCCATAGCCAGTCTCTTATGTTATCACCTGTTCCGTATAGAGGTATAGGTTTAGAGTTTTTTATATTATTTACCACTAAAGGAATTAGCTTCTCTGGAAACTGATTTGCACCATAATTATTACTGCAGTTAGAGATTACATAACTCAAACCAAAAGTATGGCCATACGCTCTAACTATATGGTCCGAAGCAGCCTTGCTAGCAGAGTATGGACTCTTAGGGTCATAACTTGTTTCTTCATTAAAGAATCCCTCTTTACCCAAAGAACCAAAAACCTCATCAGTGCTCACATGGTAAAAGAGATTCTCAACTGAGGACCAGGATTTTTTAGCTTCATTTAATAGAGTAGTAGTACCTAAAACATTGGTTTCTATAAACTGACTAGGATTAGATATACTTCTATCCACATGAGACTCTGCTGCCAAATGAATGACGTCTGTTACTTCTTCCTCATGAAATACTTTAGCCACATTTTCCTCACTACTGATGTCTCCTTTTACGAATGTATAATTCTCCGCAGTCTCTACTTCAGTCAAATTTTCTAAGTTCCCGGCATACGTCAGTTTATCAAAACAGATAATTCTGTATTGAGGATATTTATTTACGAGAAGTTTTATTAGATGACTTCCTATAAACCCAGCCCCTCCTGTTACTAATATATTTTTCTTGCTTTGCAATGCGTCTATTACTTATAAACTCCAATAATTAAAGTCATCCTTCATGTTTCTGTAAATTCCTTTGAGGTCTACAAAAACACCTTTATCATCATTAAAGTATTTCTTAAAATCAGCTGCTTGCCAATGCTTATACTCCTCATGATTTACAGCTAAAATAATGGCATCGTAGGCATTTTCATCTGCTTCAGCTTTAATCCCTATTCCGCATTCATCCATAAAATCCTCAGAACTAGCCCATGGATCTATTACATCAACATTCACACTAAAAGATTCTAATTCCCTAATTACATTTATGACCTTAGTATTTCTAATATCACTTACATTTTCTTTAAACGTGGCACCCATCACTAGCACTCTTGAATCTTGAATATTTTTTCCTTCGCTCAGAATTTTTTTCACTGTTTGTTTCCCTACGTAGAAACCCATAGAGTCATTCACATACCTTCCAGAATTAATCACTTTAGCATGGTAGCCATGCTTCTTAGCTTTGTGCACCAAGTAATAAGGATCCACTCCTATACAATGACCTCCAACTAAGCCTGGCGAAAACTTCAGGAAGTTCCATTTAGTTCCGGCAGCTTCTAGTACTTCATACGTATTTATATCACCTACTTTATCAAATATTATCGAGAGCTCATTAATTAGAGCTATGTTCACATCTCTCTGGGTGTTCTCAATGATTTTACTCGCTTCAGCCACCTTTATGCTAGAAGCTCTATGAACTCCTGCATCCACTACTAATTCATAAGTTTTAGCTATATCTTCCAAACTCTCATCACAACAACCTGCTGCTACCTTAACTATAGTTCTGATCGTATTAATTTTATCCCCTGGATTTATTCTTTCTGGAGAATAACCTACCATAAAATCATCCGTCATTTTCAGACCACTCAACTTCTCTAAGACTGGCACACAGTCTTCTTCAGTGCACCCAGGATAAACAGTAGATTCGTAAACTACATAATCTCCTTTTTTAAGTGCATTACCTACTGTTCTACTTGCAGAAAGGACTGGCCTGAGATCAGGAAGATTATTTTCGTTGATAGGAGTAGGAACAGCTATTACAAAGAAATTGGCTTTTTTAAGATCCTCAGGGTCAGCTGAAAACTCTATATCACAGCCATCGAATGCAGAAGAGTCTAGCTCTTGGCTAGGATCTTCATTATTCTTCATCATTTCTACCCTTTCGGCATTAATATCAAACCCAAGTACTTTTATTTTTCTTGCAAACTCAAGAGCTATAGGAAGCCCTACGTAACCTAAACCTACTACAGCTAACGTAGCTTCTTTCTTTATTAACTTATCGTAAATCATTCATCTACAGTTTTCTAACTTTATTATTCTCTAATATATATTCTTCTTTGCTCTCAAGGCATTTAGCCCTTCCATCAATAAAATCTAATCTATGGCCAAAGGTGCTCATCCATCCGATATGTCTGGCTGGATTGCCGACTACAAGACTAAATGGCAACACTTCTTTAGTGACCACCGTTCCAGCTCCTATAAAAGCATACTGGCCGATATCATTACCACACACTATGGTAGCATTGGCTCCAATGCTAGCCCCTTTTCTAACGACAGTTTTAAGGTAGGCATCTTTTCTATTTACTGCACTTCGTGGGTTAATTACGTTCGTAAAAACACAAGAGGGTCCGATGAACACATCATCTTCACAAATTACTCCAGTGTAGATAGAAACATTGTTTTGGACTTTAACATTATCTCCTAAAGTTACCTCAGGTGAAATAACCACATTCTGCCCAATGTTACACATTTCTCCCAAAACAGAATTAGGCATTATATGGCTAAAGTGCCAGATTTTAGTGCCCTCACCTATTTGACATCCTTGGTCAATAACAGCTGTTTCGTGTGAAAAATAGCCCATTTTATTTGCTGTAATTTTCAAAGGTCTTGTGGTCTTTCTTGTATAACTCTTCTTCAGGAAGGGATCTAAAATAGTCATAAGTTATTTTTAATCCTTCTGCCCTACTAACTTTCGGCGCCCACTTTAATATTTCTTTAGCTTTAGTTATATCTGGTCGTCTTTGTTTGGGGTCGTCAATAGGTAAATCTTTATAAATAATTTTTTGTGATGTGCCTGTAAGTTTTACTATCTCTTCAGCAAATTGTTTAATTGTAATTTCATCTGGATTACCAATATTCACTGGTTGGTGATGATTGCTCTGAGAGAGTTTAAATATCCCATCCACTAAATCATCAACATAACAGAAAGACCTTGTTTGACTTCCATCACCAAAAATCGTTAAGTCTTCACCTCTCAATGCTTGACCTATAAACGCGGGAAGAACTCTTCCATCATTTAACCTCATTCTAGGACCATAAGTATTAAATATTCTGACTATTCTCGTATCCACTCCATGGTATGTATGGTAAGCCATAGTTATAGCCTCCTGAAATCTTTTAGCTTCATCATAAACCCCTCTTGGCCCTACAGGGTTAACATTCCCCCAATAACTTTCTGGCTGAGGGTGAACGGTAGGATCTCCATAAACCTCAGAAGTTGAGGCTATCATTAATCCTGCTCCTTTATCTTTAGCTAAGCCTAGACAATTATGAATCCCCAGAGACCCCACTTTTAATGTCTGAATCGGGATTTTTAAATAATCGATAGGACTCGCAGGAGAAGCGAAATGAAAAATAAAATCCAAATCACCAGACACATGTACAAAATTAGAAACATCATTTTTCTGAAATGAAAATCTCTCATTCTCAAACAGATGTTCTATGTTTTTAAGATCGCCGGTAATCAAGTTATCTATTCCTACCACAAGACATCCTTCTGCTATTAATCTATCACATAAATGCGAACCTAAAAATCCAGCGGCACCTGTCACTACGACTCTTTTCATATTTCCTTTTTGTTTAGCACCTCAGACCTTCCTATGGATTTATATCTAAATCCTAGCTTATTCATTTTCTCTAAATCATAAAGATTTCTTCCATCGAATATTACTTTGTTGTTTAGTTTCTCCTCAATAATCCCAAAGTCTGGGTTTCTAAAAGCCAACCACTCGGTACAGATTAAAAGTGCATCAGCATTTTCAAGAGCTGAATACATATCTGGCGCGTACTTTATTCGGTGACCAAGTAATTTCTGGACATTAGACATCGCTTCGGGATCATAAGCAGTTATCTCTGCTCCTTCACTAATTAACTTCTGTATCATATACAGCGCAGGAGCCTCTCTAATGTCATCTGTATCAGGTTTAAAAGCCAATCCCCATAGCGCGATTTTAATCCCACGAAGGTTCCCTTTAAAATATTCTTTTATCGGTTTAGCTAAAACAGTCTTTTGCTTATCATTTACTTCAATAACACTGTCTAAAATTTTAAAATCGTAACCTAGCTCTTTTCCTGAGCGTTGCAACGCTTGAACATCTTTAGGAAAACAACTTCCTCCATACCCAATCCCTGGAAATAAGAATCTTTTTCCAATACGAGTATCAGAGCCCATCCCAAGTCTAACCTTATCTACATCTGCTCCCACTATCTCGCAAAAGTTAGCGATCTCATTCATAAAAGTAATCTTGGCAGCGAGGAATGAATTCGCTGCATACTTGGTTAATTCCGCGCTTTTCTCATCCATGAAAATAAGCGGATTTCCTTGCCTGATAAAAGGAGCGTAAAGTTCCTTCATTACTTCCTGCGCTCTCTTAGACTCTGTTCCCACCACCACTCTATCTGGCTTCATGAAATCATCTACAGCAAAACCTTCTCTTAAAAATTCAGGATTAGAAACCACATCAAAATCCACTTTAGCATTCTTAGCTATAGCAGCAGTTACCTTATCCGCTGTTCCTACTGGAACTGTGCTTTTATCCACGATAACTTTATAATCGTTAATCATCTTACCCAACTGTTCTGCCACTCCAAGTACGTAGGACAAATCAGCAGACCCATCCTCTCCTGGAGGAGTAGGAAGAGCCAGAAAAATTATTTGAGCATCTTCAATCGCTTCCTCCAGATCTGTTGTAAAATGAAGTCTTCCTTGCTTAATACATCTTTCAAATATCACATCCAAATGAGGCTCATAAATAGGAACCTCACCATTTTTCATTTTCTCAATTTTCTCGCTGTTTATATCGACACATACTACCTGGCTTCCTGTTTCAGCAAAACAAGTTCCTGTAACTAACCCAACATATCCAGTTCCTATTACTGCTATTTTCATGTCTTATTTATTCAAAAATTCTTTTACTGTATTCACAATATATTCTAATTGGTCTTCAGATAACTCAGTCTGCATAGGCAAACTGATTACACTCTCACAAAGGGCGTCCGTGTTCGAGAAATCCACTGCATCATATCTCTCATCCATATATGCCTTTTGCCTGTGCACAGGGATGGGGTAATAAATCATAGATGGAATATTTTTCGCTGCTAAAAAAATCTGCATTTCATTCCTATCTACTCCTCTTGTCCTTAGTGTGTATTGATGAAACACATGACTGCTTTTAGGGTCTCTCTTTGGGATCAACAGAGCTGTTTCATTTTTAAAAGCTTCATCATAGTATTTCGCAGCAAACTGTCTAGCGGCGGTATAGTCATTCAAATGTTCTAGTTTAATTCTAAGAACAGCTGCCTGTAAACTATCTAGCCTTGAATTCACTCCTATATTATCGTGATGATATCTGACTGTTTGACCATGATTGGCTATCTGCCGAATAGATATGGCGAGTTCATCATTATTCGTGAAAATGGCTCCACCATCTCCATAACACCCCAAATTTTTACTTGGAAAAAAAGAAGTAGTTCCCACATCCCCCATACAACCCGCCTTAACCAAATCACCATTAGAGAAAGTGTAGTTAGCATTTACAGCTTGCGCTGCATCTTCTATAACCTTTAAGTCATGCTTCCTAGCAATTCTAAGAACCTCCTCCATATTTGCACATTGTCCATAAAGATGGACCGGCACTACTGCCCTTGTCTTTTCAGTTATAGCGGCCTCAAATGCATTTACATCCAAATTAAAGGTGTCTGGGTCCACTTCTACCAGAACCGGCACTAAGCCAAGCAGCCCAATAACTTCAACCGTCGCTATGTAGGTGAAGCTAGCTGTGATAACCTCATCTCCAGGCTTCAACCCCAAAGCCATCATAGCTATTTGAAGAGCGTCGGTGCCGTTGGCACATGGAATAACATGTTTTACGTCAAGAAATCTGGAAAGCTCCTCAGTAAATAATTTAACTTCTGGTCCATTGATGTATTGGCTAGATCTTACTACCTCTAGTATCTTCTGATCCACTTCAGCTTGAATTTTCTCGTATTGAGACACGAGATTAACCATTTGAATTGATTTCATTTAATCCACATAATAACACGCGAATATACCAAATTATAAAGAGATTAGGTTGCTTAGAAATATGCTTCTAGTCGTTTTTTTACCCCAAGATTCTTTAATTTCTGCTACTTTAGCACTTATGATTAAAAAACTCCTTTTCTTTCTATTTATTAGCTCTCTGGCTATTAGCGTTAACGCTCAATTAGAATCTAAGGCGCAATCATTTTTTAGCCCAAGGTACACGTTCCAAATCCCTGGAGGGGATATGTCAGACCGATTTGGACTGAATAGCAGCCTAGGACTAACTTTTGCTACAAAAAAAGAAAACGGAAATTATTTTGGAGTTAATGGGAACTACCAATTTGGAAGTGACGTAAAAGAGCCTGGTTTAATTCAAAACCTACTTTCAATAAATAATGAGATTATTAGCGTAGAAGGAAAACCCGCATCAGTCCTTATCCAACAA
>DDEI01000028.1:63700-64523 GCA_002336675.1 Flavobacteriales bacterium UBA1958
TACAGCATAACATTCGATTTGAACATCAATTAGACGACATCCCTCAATTAGATGGAGAGTATGAAAAAGGATATGACAGACTCTCTAATGGAGTAATGCTTTCTCAGAATATAGGCTGGCTATTTTTTAGCAAAAAAAGATTTGGTGATTTCTATCTAGGACTAGAACTAATAGAAGCACTAACCTCTTCCCGAAGAGAATATAATTTTGACACTTTAACTTCTGACCAAGGTGAAACCCGATTAGATTTATTATTTGGTATAAAAGCAGGATGGGCTGTCCCATTCTATAAAAAAAACCTATATAATTAATGGGCCGAATATATGATTGGAGCATGAACTTGGCCTGGCTAACGCTTAAGTTTATTGGTGTTTTTAATGGTAAAATAAAAGCATTTGTTCAAGGCAGAAACAATCAAGAAATCATCACCAACATCACATCTCCCATTTGGTTTCATTGTGCCAGTGTGGGTGAATTTGAACAGGCTAGACCCCTAATAGAAAACATTAAAAGAAACTACCCTACCCAAGACATTCTGCTCACCTTCTTTAGTCCTAGTGGATTTAATCATCTTAAAGATTATCCCTTGGTGGATGCTGTCCTCTACTCTCCCTTCGATACCAGAAGACAGGTTCGCACATTTTTAAAATTATACCAGCCAAAATCAGTAATTCTTATTAAATACGAATTTTGGAAAAACTTGATCAACGAAACATGGAAAATGGGCACCCCTATTTATTCTGTTTCTTCCATCTTTAGAGAAAGCCAACACTGTTTTCGGTGGTATGGAAAATCTTCAGCAAAGGACTTACAAAAAATCAAA
>DDEI01000028.1:64607-65047 GCA_002336675.1 Flavobacteriales bacterium UBA1958
CCTTGGTGGATGCTGTTCTTTACTCTCCCTTCGATACCAGAAGACAGGTTCGTACATTTTTAAAACTATACCAACCAAAATCAGTAATTCTTATTAAATACGAATTTTGGAAAAACTTGATCAACGAAACCTGGAAAATGGGCACCCCTATTTATTCTGTGTCTTCCATCTTTAGAGAAAGCCAACACTGTTTTCGGTGGTATGGGAAATCTTCCGCAAAAGACTTACAAAAAATCAAATTCTTTTTTGTTCAAAACAACACGTCAAAAAATCTCTTAAAATCTATTGGAATAACGCAATCAACCGTCACTGGAGATACTCGATTTGATAGAGTTATAGACATCTCCAATAAGAGTAGGGAATTAGATGTTTCTTCTGATTTCCTCTATGAAAATGACAAATGTATCGTAGCAGGCTCCACATGGCCGAAAGATGAAGAG
>DDEI01000074.1 GCA_002336675.1 Flavobacteriales bacterium UBA1958
TCTGAATTATTTAAGGAGAGAAAAGTAGAAAAGTCATACCTGTCTATAGTGAGAGGATTCACTCCAGATGCTCAAGTAATCGACTATTCTTTAACGTCTGAAAAAGGAAATCTGCAAGAGGCTATTACAGAATACAAAACACTAGAAAGGTTCGAGATTCCTTTGGCTTCTGGCTCGCATAAAACGAGCAGATATTCATTAATAGAACTTCGCCCGACTACTGGCAGAATGCATCAAATAAGAAGGCATATGGCACACGTCTTACACCCTATTCTTGGGGACAGGCCTCATGGATGTAATAAACAGAATAAACTCTGGAAAGAGACGTATCACATGAATACTATGATGCTTCATGCTGCTACTCTAGAGTTCAAAATTCAAGAAAAAAAACATTCTTTATGCGCTAGCTACTCTGATGAGTTCTATCGAGTGATTCGTATATTGAAAAAAGAAATTTAGAGTTAAGAAGCAAGACTTCAAACTTCAAACAACCCCGTATTAGAATTAATAATTAAACTTTAATTCCACCCTTTCTCTTTCTTAATGTTTTCATACGCTTTCTGAACCTCAATAAACTTGGATTCACCAGCCTTCATTTGAGTTTCTCCAAGACCTTTAAGTCTATCTGGATGGTACTTTTTCACCATCTTTCTATGTGCTTTCTTTAATTCGGCCTCTGTTACGTTTTTATCTATCTCCAATATTTTATAAGCGCTGGCAGCGTCATTTTTATAAAACATAGCTTTAATAGACTGGTAATCTCTAGAACTAATGCCTAGATAAGAAGCCATTTGACTGATTACTCTTTCTTCCGAGCTATGCACATGTCCATCTGCCAGAGCTATACCAAACATAAAATGCATTAGCTGCAGACGTGCCGGGTGTTCCATGAAATACTTAATCTGGCCGCATACTTCTCTAAGGGGAATATCTTTCTTCAGAAGCTCCTTAAGCACACCCATATGATAAGCAGCTTGCTCATCCCCAAACTGTCGTTGGAAGAATTCTCGGATGTAATCTAGTTCAGACTTCAAGTGTTTTCCATCAGCCTTCATCACCGCAGCTGAAAGAATAAGTAAACTAGCTGCGAAATCTCCTTGTTTGGTTTGATGACGGTAGCGCTCATACCCTGCTGCCCTACCTCCGTTTCCAGGATTTATTCTGCGCTGAGAAGGTTCATCTTCTGCTCCATCAAACATAGAACCAAATGCAAAACCCATTAATGCCCCTATAGGACCTCCCATAGCAAAACCCAGAGCTCCTCCAATCCACTTAACAAATGCCATACAATCAATTTAATTTATTAGCCAATACGGCTAGTGCAAATTTATAGGATTCAGCAGAAAATTGGTCCATCAATTTTATTATTTAAGACTTGAGCCAATCTCACTATCTCTTTTCATTTCTAAATAATATCCTACCTTCGTTTAGCACCTTGAGATATACAGCTACTCCATGACCTACTTATTCTGAAAATGCCTAATCCCAGATATATCTATTCATTTAATTACGACTATCACCATGCAGAATTATGTAAGTTAGAATCTAGGCATATTTTTAATGAAGCGGTGCTGAATAAATTTCTGTTTTCGAATATAAAAGTAGACCCTTCAATAAGTTCTTTTATTAAAAATAGATTTGAGATCAGCATTTCGGAAGATAGCTATTCCAGATTGTTAGATAAACTAAAAGAAGAGAATATTTGCTGTCAAGGATTTAAAGCAGAGTACATGTTACTGGAAGGGGACCCTACAGAATACACCGAAAGACTTAAGAAGTTAAAAGACATAGGAATTCTAATAGAGGGTAAACCTGATGTTCAGAATCCATCTATCATCTACTCCATTTGTAATTCTAATGATATTTGGCATTTTGGTGTTCTAGTTAAGCGAAATACAGATTGGCGTAAGCACAAAAACAAACCTTATTCATTTAGCAATTCGCTCTGCATACATATAGCCAAAACATTGGTGAGCTTAGCATCTAAAGGAAATAGAACCACTAAGCTATTAGATGCTTGCTGTGGCGTGGGCACGGTAATGCTAGAAGCCTGTTATGCTGGCTTAAGTATAGAAGGGTGTGATATCAACTTGAAATCCATCAAACACACCAAACAAAACCTCGAGCACTACAAATACACCAGCAGAGTATATTGTATGGATGTAAAAGACCTTACCCAAAAGTATGACGCTGCTATTATAGACCTTCCATATAACCTCTACTCCTATTCGGATGACGTTATAACCTCAAACATTATAGAATCTACAGTTAAATTATCCTCTAGAATAGTCATTGTATCTAAATCAGATATTGAAGCGGTAATCAAAAAATCAGGATTGAAAATTATTGATTTCTGTACTGTTGAAAAAAGAGGAAGATCCATGTTCACCAGAAGTATATGGGTCTGTGAAAAAGAAGTGTAATAGACCTAGGAGCGAAGCGATGACAAAAGACTAAAGCGATAACCTTCGACCGCACTGCCAGCTGTGGTATAAGATCTGCTCTAAGCTGATACTGCGCTTGCACATCTGTCCACTCTTGATCTAATGTTTCATGTAAAACTAATGCTACATCATAAATACTGACGCCCCAGAGGAAAAAAAATAAAAAGAGGAGAAGAATTACTCCTCCGAAGCCTAGCGAAGGAATATTTTGTTCTTTATTGGGTTTTAAAAGTAAAGGCGTTGCAATACAGGGTTTAAAACCTGATTGAAACGCCTTCGATATATATAAATTACTTAATGGTTACTTGATCATTTCTACAGACCTAGAAACAAAATCTGTAAGGTCCTCTCCTTTTAGTAATCCCTGAGCCAGAAGAGCCAAATCCACAGTTTGCTTGATAAGTCCAGATCGAGCAGCGTCATCCTTCTCCTCCAGTATTTTGCTTACTAGCGGGTGATTACCGTTTACTACCAAGTTATACGTATCTGGAAGTGAACCGAACATTTGCATTCCACCGCCACCGGTCATTTGTTGTTCTTTCATTCTTCTCATAAACTCACTTTGAGTAATAATCATCGGAGAATCTGTAGGCGACATACTCTCTACCTGCACCACCAATTTTCCTTTATCCACCTCGCCTTCTATCATAGGCTTAAGTGACTCTATCTGCTCAGCAGAAAGTATCGAAGGCTGCTCTTCATCCTTCTGGATAAGCTTATCTATCGTATCTGCATCTACTCTTGAGAACTGCACATCTGCATGCTTGCTCTCTAGCTTGCTCATTAAGTGACTTACTAGCGGACCTTCGAAATCCAATACTTCATACCCTTTATCTGTAGCTCTTTTCACGAATGAGTGCTGCTCTTTAGGATTGGTAGTGTAAAGAAGAATGGTTTTTCCATCTTTATTCTTTTGAGTCTCTTTTACTTTTTCGAAATACTCTTCGAATGTGTGGTAAGCTGATGCCGTGGTCTTATACATAGCAAATTTCTCTGCTTTGTCATAAAACTTATCATCTGTTAACATTCCATATTCGATAAATACTTTTACATCATCCCATTTTTTCTCGAAGTCTTTTCTGTCTTTCTTAAACATAGAAGCCAACTTGTCAGCTACTTTCTTAGTAATGTGAGAAGATATCTTTTTCACATTTCCATCTGCTTGTAAGTATGACCTAGAAACGTTTAACGGAATATCTGGAGAATCTATAACTCCATGAAGAAGTGTAAGAAATTCTGGAACTATATTCTCTACATTGTCAGTAATAAAAACCTGATTACTATATAGATTAATCTTGTTCTTCTGAACCTCTACATTATTCTTAAGCTTAGGGAAATAAAGAATACCAGTTAAATTAAACGGGTAATCCACATTCAGGTGAATCTGAAACAATGGATCTTCGAATTCCATAGGATACAGCTCTCTGTAAAATGAAGTGTAATCTTCATTTGAAAGATCTGCAGGCGATTTAGTCCAAGCAGGAGTAGGATTATTGATGATATTTTCTACCTCTTCAGAAATCTGCTTTACTTTGTCATTCTCATCTTTCTCTCCAGATGGATCATCTATCTGGTTCGTGTTCATTCCGAATTTAACCGGAATTGGAAGGAACTTACAGTATTTAGTTAAAATTCCAGAAATTCTTTGGTTTTCCAGAAACTCTAAAGAATCATCTGCTATATGCAGTATAATATCTGTTCCCTTAGTCTTCTTAGTAGTCTCCTCCATTGTAAAATTAGGAGAACCATCACATACCCATCTTACTGGAGTACTTTTTGGTTTCTGACTTTTAGAAATAATTTCTACTTCCTTAGCTACCATGAATGCTGAGTAAAAACCTAAACCGAAATGTCCGATAATAGAGTTTTTAGCATCTTCGTCTTTATACTTGTTGACGAACTCTTCTGCTCCAGAGAATGCTATCTGATTGATGTATTTATCTACCTCATCTGCATCCATTCCTATACCATTATCTCTAATAGTAAGTGTTTTAGCATCTTTATCTAAAATAACTTCTACTTTAAGCTTGTCTAGGTTTGTCTTCATCTCTCCTATCGAACTCAGTGTTTTCATTTTCTGAGTCGCATCTACTGCGTTAGAGACTAATTCTCTCAAGAATATCTCGTGGTCAGAGTAAAGAAACTGTTTGATAATCGGAAAGATATTTTCCGTTGACACATTAATGTTACCTTCTTTTATCATGTTGAAATAATATTATTCTGTTTAACTTTAAATTGCAGTACTCAATTTAAATGCCATTTGAGATAGACTGACAAATTGCCGTTTTATTTACGTTTTATGCGGTGCAATGTCCGTTTTCATTGTAAAATTGTCAGAACATGACAAAAAAAGAAGCCCGAAAGAAGTTTAGAGACCTAAGAGACTTACTTTCTGAAGATTTAATCCAGTTGGCATCGCATTCTATTTGTGAGCAACTTACAGAAGTAGACTTAACAGATAAAACAGTTCATGTATTTCTTCCTATAAAAAGATTGAAGGAAATAGACCTGTGGGAGTTCATACACCATTGCTACATAGAGAGGGCAACTGTATGCACCTCAGTTTCTAATTTCGATAATCACAGCATGAAAACCATTCTGTTAACTCCAGAAACAGAATTGAAAGAAAATGAATGGGGAATTCCTGAACCTACGAATGGAAGGGAGCTCTCAGCTAAAGACATCGATTTAATAATCGTTCCTCTCCTTTATGCAGATGAGGACGGAAACCGAGTGGGTTATGGCAAAGGTTTTTATGATAGATTCTTGGCGCAATGCAGAACAGACGTTAAGAAAATAGGCGTGAATTACTTCGCCCATAAAGACTCAATAGAAGACACTGAGCCTACCGATTTAAAGATAGATGTTTTGGTGTTTGCTAAATAGCTCATCTAATGGTCACGCTGACTTAGTAGCTCATTCAATCTCTTCTCGGAAAAACAACTATTCCCCTCTAAATTCAGGTCTTCTTTTTTCTAGAAATGCCGCTACTCCTTCCTTATAATCAAGCGTTTCTCCTGAAAGTGTCTGCAACTTATCTTCAAGAGCCAACTGTTCTGTGAGTGTATTGGTCATTGACTGGTTTAGTGCCCTCTTAGTATATCCTAGTCCTTTAGTAGGCATCTTAGATAGCTTTATTGCGACAGCTTTGGAGCTTTCTTCAAACGTCTCATCTGAAAAATAGGTGTAAATCATTCCTAGCTTTTCTGCCTCATTGGCCGAAATTTTGTCTCCCAACATCATTAATGCAGAAGCTTTCTGAAACCCTATCAATCTGGGCAGGAAGAATGTTCCTGCGCTATCTGGAATTAGACCTATCTTACTAAAGGCCTGAATAAAGTTAGCAGACTCAGTAGCCACACAAACATCAGCTGCCAGCGCAATATTAGCTCCTGCTCCTGCTGCTACACCATTTACTGCAGTAACCACTGGTTTTTCTATGTTTCTCATCCTTTCTACTATAGGGTTATAGTGCTGGCTTACTATTTCTGATAGTTCAGGGCCATTTGGATCAGTTATTTCCTGCAAATCTTGACCAGCACAAAAAGCTTTGCCATTACCTGTAATGTAAATAGCTCTTATCTCATCATTGGCTGCGCAATGGTCTAATAAATCCAGAAACCTTAAAGCCATAGGTTTATTAAAACTATTAAAAACTGAGGGTCTATTAAATGTAATATAGGCCACACTTGATATTACTTCGAAATTTATACTTTCCATGTGGCTAAATTAAAGTGGATTCTTACTACCTGTTGCTAATGTTCAGTTTAATATTTGATTAAACGTCAAGGTTTGCCCAGAAACGAAGTTTGAAAGAGGTAAGAAAGTGAGTGTAAATATGAAACTCATAGAGCTAAAATAAGTATATCTTCTTATTTTAAATAAAATCATTTTTTATCATTTCTCTCTTACAATATTTCTGTTCAAATGTTGTAGTTGATTTTATCTTAATGGATAGTTTTCATAATTAATCTTCTTACTTTTATTAACTAGCTTTGCGCTGCAATAAAATCATGAACGTACTTTCAGTAGAAAACTTAACCAAATCTTTTGGTGAAAGAATCATTTTCGAAGAGTTAAACTTTGGAATAGAGCAGGGACAAAAGATAGCTATAGTGGCAAAAAATGGGGCGGGTAAATCCACACTACTTAATATTATCTTCGACTTAGAGGCTCCTGATTCGGGAACAGTCACTTTTAACAAATCCATTAGAACTGGTTACCTGAATCAAACGCACGGTTTAGATGAAACCAAAACGGTGATCCAGAATCTTATCCATGCCGACAATGATATGACTAGAGCTATCACCCAGTATGAAAATGCTATGGAGAGCGGAGATGAAGATCTATTGCAACGCGCTACTGACTCTATGGATCATGCCTCTGCTTGGGATTATGATGCTAAAATCAAACAGGTGCTGACCAGAATGAGTATCGTCAACCTTAATCAAGATGTAAAGGAGCTTTCTGGTGGTCAGAAAAGAAGAATAGCTCTGGCTAAAATATTGGTAGAAGAGCCAGATTTCATAATTCTAGATGAGCCTACTAACCATTTGGATTTAGATATGATAGAATGGTTGGAAAAATGGCTTCAAAATACTAGCCTGACTATCCTAATGGTGACACACGATCGGTATTTTCTAGAGGTTATCTGTGATGAAATCTTAGAAATGGAGAACGAAAAAATGTATCGTTACAAAGGTAATTTCTCCTATTATCTAGAAAAAAAGGCAGAAAGGGAAGCATTAGAACAAACGGTAAAAGCAAAAGCTCAAAACCTATTCAAACGAGAGCTTGCTTGGGTTAGAAGCACACCTAAAGCCAGAACCACAAAGAGTAAATACAGAGAAGAGAAATTCACAGACATTAAGAAGGAAGCCCTAAAAAACTTGGATTCTGATGAAATGCAACTGGAGATTCACACTACACGTATGGGTGGGAAAATAGTGGAACTTCATAAAGTAAAAAAGGGATTCGGTGACCTGGTTCTTGTTAACCAATTTAGTTATGTATTTAAGCACAGAGAAAGATTAGGACTGGCTGGAAAAAACGGATCAGGAAAATCTACTCTTCTAAACATGATTACTGGAAAAGACACCCCAGATTCAGGAAAAGTAATTATAGGTGACACGGTAAACTTCGGTTACTACTCTCAGACAGGGTTGAAGTTTAAAGAGGACATGAAGGTAATAGATGTCGTGAGAGAAGTGGCTGACCATATTCCTCTTACTAAAGGAAAAACCATTAGTGCCGAACAGCTTCTAGAACGTTTCCTTTTCCCGAGATCTATGCAGAGAAACTTCGTCTATAAACTTAGCGGTGGAGAAAAGAAAAGACTCCACCTGCTAAGGGTTCTTATGGCTAATCCTAACTTCTTAATCTTAGATGAGCCTACGAATGATTTAGATATTTTCACCTTATCTATTCTAGAAGATTACCTTATGCAGTTCCCTGGAGTGCTCTTAATAGTGAGTCATGACAGATACTTATTAGATAAACTAACTGAGCACACCTTGGTGATTAAAGATGGCGGTGAAATTCAAGATATCATAGGGAACTATACGGAATGGAGAACGGCTGATTTAGCGAAAGAGAAAAGAGAAAAATCAGAAGAAAGAAAAGCCGAAGCTAAAGCAAAGTTGGCTTCTGCCAATCAAATAAATAAGTCCAAAGTGAAACTTACGTTTAAAGAAAAATTTGAGCTTGACACTATAAATAAGGCTATTCCTCAGCTAGAAGCCAAGAAAAAAGAACTGAACGAAAAGCTCAATTCTGGAATCTCAGACCATGAAGAACTTATGAAAGTCTCTGCAGAAATGGGTGAAGTATCTAATGCGTTAGATGACAAAGAAATGAGGTGGCTAGAGCTTAGCGAGCTTGAATAAAATTAATGATCAGTTTTTGCGTTTCTCCAAGTTTCGCAGCGGACTTCAACATTGCAGATAGAGCCATTCCTACTCATAGCATAAGCAGCCACTTTAGCATCTTCTTCTAGCCGCACATTAGAACCACCACAGCCTTCATTTTCAAACAACACTTCCCGAGAATACTTATCTATAACCTCACACTTTTTGCACTGATTAGGGATTACTATGGAGTTAAAAATATTGCTGCAGGAAGCTGTCATTATGGCCGCTAGACTTATAAAAACTATTTCTTTCATCTTAAGCAAATTTATAAACAGGAACCGATTCATCCAAACAGACAATCAAAAAGATCACTCCTCCTTAAATCAACCATTCCTTTAGCTAGACTTTAAATTTCAAACGACTCAACAGGAGTAAAAAACAAAGCACTAATTGATTTGTGTAAGCTTCTAAAAGTAGGTAAATTAGTTCTCATTTATAATGCAAAATCATCCACATGGAAATAGCAATAATCTTACTGCTAACAATAATAGTTGTATTTAGTATTCTGAACTATCTAGCCAAGCCTAAATCATCAATGGACACAGCAATTGAAGATAAAAAAAGAATATCAGAATTAGAACAGGATTTAGCGACAAAAGAAACCGAAATAAAACACAAGCAACAAAACATTGAACTCGCCAATGCGAAAAACACTGCCTTTGAACAAATAAAGTCTGAAAATACTACACTTAGGGAAAAACTCTCAAATATAGAAATAGAAAGAAATCAACTAAAAAATGAAACTATAACTCTAAAAAAAGAAGAAGAAAACAGAAATGAAACGCTAAGAAAATCTATTGAATCGACTAACACATTACAACAAAGCTTAACCAAAGAAAAAGAAAGGCTTAATGACGAAAGGGTAAAAGAAACAGAAATTAGGCTAGAAAAAATGAAACGGACTTGGGGTGAGCATGAAAAAGATGTTGAAAATCATCTACAGCTTATTTGCCGAAATCATGTCATTAAATACATTAGTCAGGAAGATTTTCCACACCCAAGAAACAAGCCTGATAATTCCATAGAAATAATGGATCAATTGATTGTCTTTGATGCAAAAAGCCCTGCAAATGATGACTTAACCAATTTCCCTAAATACATTAAACTACAAACTGAAAACCTAAAGAAATACGCAAAGCATGAGGATGTGAAAAAAGATTTGTTTTTAGTTATTCCTTCTAATACTCTGAAAGTCATAAGCCAGTACACCTATAACATTGGTGATTATAACGTTTATATAATTACCAAAGATGCTTTAGAACCAATTATCTTAAGCTTAAAAAAGATTGAAGAATACGAATTTGCTGACAAGTTAAGTCCTGAAGAAAGAGATAATGTATGTCGAATTATTGGCAAATTTGCGCACACTACCAAAAGGAGGATACAGATTGACCAATTTTTTGCTGAGGAATTTTTGGACACCCTAAATAAAGCAGGAACGCAATTACCAAAAGATATTTTGGAGAGTGTTATTGAGTTTGAAAATGCTGAAAAGTTAAACCCACCAAT
>DDEI01000005.1:0-48688 GCA_002336675.1 Flavobacteriales bacterium UBA1958
AGATGATTCAGGTGTTCCCACACTATGGTATGCGGTTTTGTACGAAAGAGATTTACTGGAAGAGCTTCAAGAGAAATTAACCACAGTTTATGAAATATTAGTGGCAGATGGTGATGATATCCCCTACCTGTCTATTAGTAGTATAGAGTTCTGTTCGTTCGGGAATAGTAAACCATTCCGAATTAAAGTGAAAAATGAGATAAATGATAATCATGATTACTTCTATATTAAGAAAGCAGATGCTTCTCGGGTATATGGGCTAGAGCTGGAAGAGATTTTCTCTCCAGATAAAGTATCTTTTGTGGTGAGCGGAACTACTATGGTAGTAGAACATATAGTAGGAATACCATGTGATGAGTTTATTCTAAGAAATGAAAACGTTAAGATAGAAAACAGGCTAAGATTTGCCAAAGAGTTCGTTAAATTTAACGAGCGCTGCTTTACGCGTCTTCTTGGAGATATGAGGGCATATAACTTTATTATAGAGATTACTCAAGATTTCGATAATGTGCAGTATAGACTGCGGCCTATAGATTTTGACCAACAAAATTATGAAGGAAGAAAAAGTATTTATCTGCCTCAGTATTATAAAGATAATATAGAGTTGGTAGAGCTGGCTCAGGAGTTATGTAACAAGGAAACTGCAGCGCAGTATAAAAGAGAGGAGCACGTAGCTATGAGAAAGCGTTTTCTGTCAGCTAGGCAGAGAACACGAAGTCTAATTCGAAAAATGAAGAGAGATAACGTTTCCTCTAGAGCTCACATAGAAGTGCTGAGATCCGACCTCCATGAACATCATAATGAGCCTAAATTTTTGGAGTTAAACACCATGGCAGAAATTCTCACGCTTCATTTAGAAGCCCAACTTGGGATTAAAATATTTAATTAGAAATTTTTATACGGAAAACTAAATTATTTAGTGGCTCTGTCTATATCTCTTTTTACGTCTTTCTTCTTTAGATCCTGCCTTTTATCATATAGCTTCTTTCCTTTAGCTAGCGCGATATTTATTTTGGCATATCCTTTCTCAGAGATAAAAAGTTTAGTAGGAATAATAGTTAATCCTACATCTTTAGTCTTCTTAACCAGCTTATTGAGTTCTGTTCTTTTGAGTAATAATTTCCGTACCCTTCTAAGCTCATGATTATTATAACTCCCTGCTTTGTAAACTTCTATGTGCATGTTGAGGATAAATAACTCATTGTTGATGATTTTACAGTAAGCTTCAGCTATACTCGCCTGAGAATTTCTTATGGACTTTATCTCTGTACCTGTAAGTACTATCCCTGCAGAGAATTCTTCTAAAAATTCATATTGAAAATTAGCTTTTCTATTTTTTATTACTACACTCATAATTGCATCGCAAAGTTAATACAATCAAGCCTTCATCAGATTTTACCTCAGGGAATATCTTAAATAAAGAGTAAGTAAGGTGAGAACACTGTTTAGATTTAGAGCATCACTAAAAGCTTAGGAGCACTTAGATAAAATATATTTGCTGTCTATCATAAAAGTAAAAGTAAATGCGATCAATCTTATTCTGTTTTTTGTTTCTAGCTAATTCCTTGAGCTCAATTCCACAAGAAACATTTCCGTTAAACGGAGCTGAGAATAGTGTGTCACCCATATACACATTTATCAATGCTACGCTTCATACAGATCCTAGTAATGTCATGGAGAATGCTACATTTAGTATTCACAAAGACAGAATCCAAAATATAGAATCAGCTGTAAATCCAGGAAGTGTAGTCATAGATTTGAAAGGGAAGCATGTATACCCTTCATTCATAGATTTATATTCTGCTTATGGAATGCCTACTGCGCAATCTAAAGAAAGGTCTAATGGACCTCAATATGAATCCTTAAAGCATGGTGCTTTCGGCTGGAATGAAGCGTTAAACCCTGAAAGAAATGCGGGTGTGCTATTCAAGCATGATACTAAAAAAGCAAAAGTCTACAGAGCACAGGGTTTTGGAACTGTCTTAACTCATTATAATGATGGTATTCATAGAGGACTAGGAGCTTTAGTGGCTCTAGGTTCTAATGAGAATAGAAATTTAGTGAGTAAAGAAGCGTCAGCTCATCTATCATTCAGAAAAGGCAAGTCTAGACAATCGTATCCTAATTCTCTGATGGGAGTTACAGCATTAATTAGACAGAGCTATTTAGATGCTGAGTGGTATGAAGGTAGAAATGGACTAGAACCTACAGATTTAACTTTAGAAGCTTGGTTGGCCTCTCAGTCATTGCCACAGATATTCGAAACTACGGAAATGTTAGACATCTTAAGAGCAGATAGAATTGGGGATGAGTTCCATATCCAATATATTATGAAGGGAAACGGAGATGAGTATCAGCGTCTTGATGAGATTAAAGCTACTGGAAGTTCATTAATTATTCCAGTAAATTATCCTAAGCCGTTTGATGTTTCAGATTCTTTTTTAACAAACACAATAGAGATAGACGAGCTGAAGCATTGGGAGTTGGCGCCATATAATCCTTATTTCTTAGCTGATAAAGAAATTAGTTTTAGTTTCACTTCTCATGGATTAAAAGACCAGTCAGACTTTCTTACAAACGTAAGAAAAGCGGTCAGATATGGTTTGTCAGAGGAAAAAGCACTTGAAGCATTGACAATTACACCAGCGAGGCAATTAGAGATGTCTGATGAGTTGGGAGTTATAGCTTCTGGATTTAGTGCGAATTTCATTATTACTGATAAGAATATTTTTCATGAGAAGTCTGTTATCCTTGAGAATTGGGTTCAAGGGGAGAAGTTTAATGTAAATAATTCACCTGAGTTAGCCTTAGAAGGTGATTACAATTTGAGTTATGATAACAAGCTTTATCGAATAAGACTTAAGAAAGATGGTAAAGCTATTATTCTGAAAGAGAGGGAAATTGATGCACACGATTCACTAGGAATGAAGGTGACTTTTAAACAAACCAAACCATTCGTAAATTTCAACTACTCTTTAAAAAATGAAGAGGGAATCTATAGATTATCAGGTTCGGATATTAGAAATGGAAAAATATTAGAAGGAAGAGGGAATTATCCAGATGGAAAAGAGTTTGAATGGATAGCTGTAAAACAAATAGCTACAGCAAGTATTCTGAAGAAAATTGAGCTGCCTAAGGATTCGTCTGAACTAGCTTCTCCATATGACCTTCTTATATATCCTTTTAAAGCTTACGGAAGAGCCGATACGCTAGAAGCTGAGACAATTCTAATTAAAGATGCGACCATCTGGACCTGTGGTTCAATCGGTAAACTAGACAGAGGTCAGATTCTTTTTACAGATGGAAAAATAGCCGCTGTGGGTAAAGAAATAAAACTGGAAGAAATATTGGGTAAAAAATGGGAGGAGGAACCAATCAAAATACTAGATGGATTTGGTATGCATGTTACGCCTGGAATCATAGATGAGCACTCCCATATAGCTATTTCTAGGGGGGTAAATGAAGGTTCTCAAGCAAGTACCGCAGAAGTTAGAATAGGTGATTCTGTAAACTCCGAAGATGTAAATATTTACAGACAACTAGCAGGTGGAGTCACTACCAGTCAATTGCTGCATGGTTCAGCCAACCCTATAGGAGGCCAAAGTGCATTGATAAAACTAAGATGGGGAGAAACTCCAGAAAACCTAAAGTTTAAGGATGCTCCAGGGTTTATAAAATTTGCTCTTGGAGAGAATGTAAAGCAATCTAATTGGGGAGATAATTATAACGTAAGATTTCCGCAATCTAGAATGGGAGTAGAGCAGGTTTATTATGATCACTTTCATAGAGCAAAAGAATATAAAAGTAAATGGTTAGCTTATGAGCTAGAACGCTCTCTTTTGACTAAGAAACAATTAAAAAGAGGTGAGGTTATTGGTTCTCCTAGAATAGATTTAGAGTTAGAGGCGTTGGCCGAAATATTAGATAGCGAAAGATTCGTAACCTGTCATTCATACATGCAGCATGAAATAAATATGCTGATGCACGTGGCAGATTCTATGGGTTTTACTTTAAATACGTTTACGCATATTTTAGAAGGGTATAAGCTAGCAGATAAAATGAAAGCTCACGGAGCTGGAGCTAGCAGCTTTTCAGATTGGTGGGCATACAAATACGAGGTTAAAGACGCCATTCCGTTTAATGGAGCATTACTATGGGAGCAAGGCATCACAGTGGCTTATAATAGTGATGATGCTGAGATGGCAAGAAGGCTTAACCATGAGGCAGCTAAAGCGGTGAAGTACGGAGGAGTTCCTGAAGAAGAGGCCTTGAAATTCGTGACTTTAAATCCAGCCAAACTATTACATATAGATGATAAGGTAGGGTCTCTGGCATTTGGAAAAGATGCAGACTTTGTTATTTGGAATAATCATCCCTTGAGTGTGTATGCTAAACCGCTATCAACTTATATAGATGGTAAATGTTATTTCAGTTTAGAGAAAGACATAGAAAGAAGAGCATATATAGCTGAGGAGAGAAATAGAATTATTCAGCTAATGGCTCTAGAAGGAATAAGTGAAGGAAGCCAAATGCCAGGAAAGAAAAGAAGCCAGCATTATCATTGTAACACTATAACTAATGAATTACACTAAGAACATGAGAGGATTAATTTTTCTCCTAGTAATTATCGTTTCTGCAGCAAGCGGTTATGGCCAAACTCCTACTCCAGGTGAAAAACAAGAAAAGTCTATTCTCTACATTAACGCCACCGTTCACATTGGTGATGGAACTAAGTTTATAGAGGGAGCTGTTGGGTTTGATAATGGACTGATCTCTTATGTAGGAACGACAACTAAAGTTAGGAGAAATCTGTACGAAGAAGTAATAGATGTGGAAGGAATGCATATATACCCTGGGTTTATAGCTCCGAACTCAACACTAGGTCTTCAGGAGATAGGTTCTGTAAGAGCTACAAGAGATCAGCGAGAAGTAGGGGATATTAACCCTCATATACGATCTCTGACAGCCTTCCAGACAGAAAGTGATATAACTACTACAGTCAGAACAAATGGCATCTTGATAGCTCAGATTACTCCCAGAGGTTCATTTGTTGGTGGGCAATCTTCAGTTGTTCACTTTGATGGATGGAATTGGGAAGATGCTTTAATCCGTGAGTCAGACGGAGTTCATGTTTATTGGCCTAGAATGTATGAAAGAGACCATACCGGAAAATCACTAAGCTTGAAAGAAAGAGGTTTATATAAGAAAAGAGTAGAATCTTTAGAGGAATATTTAGATCAAGCTAAGGCTTATCAGAATAGAGCGAATGAAGAAGATGTCGATTTAAGATTACAGGCATTTTCAAAATTGCTTAAAAACGAGGTGAATCTATATGTACACGCTCAGACTGCTAAGCAGATGACAGCGGCTATTTCATTGAAGAGAAAGTACAACATCGAAAAAATGTTGATAGTAGGCGGAAGAGAATCCCATTTAATAACGAATTTGCTTAAGGAGAATAACGTTGGAGTTATGGTTGGAAGGTTACATGATTTGCCATGGAACGACTATGATGATTTAGACTTACCATATAAACTTCCTAAAATTCTGCAAGATGCTGGTGTAAAGTGGTGTTTCGAAAATGCTGGAGATATGGAACAAATGAACTCTAGAAACCTTCCGTTTTATGCAGGAACTGCTATAGCTTATGGCTTGGAGTATGAGCAAGCAGTGGCAGGATTAACATTGAATACAGCAGAAATGATAGGAGTAAGCACAAAATATGGTAGTTTACAAGTTGGGAAAAGCGCTACCCTGATTATTTCCAAAGGAGATGCGCTAGACATGATGACGAATAATATAATTTCTGCCTTTATAGATGGCAGGAGTTTAGAGCTGACTAATAGACAAATAGGGCTCTACAAAAAGTTCAAAAAGAAATACTCAAACTAAAGCCACAAAACGATGAAGTCATATTTACTTTCTTTAAGTGCCCTGTGCTTTGTTGCAGTGCTTTCGGCACAGATCACCACTTCGGTAAACTCTCTTCCAGATGCGGGAGATAACCTTGAGTATACGATCCTAGATGTCATACCAGAGCAGTATGAGTCCATAGGGGAAGGGGTTACTTGGGATTTTACAGGAATGCTTGGAGAAACCCCTTCTGAAGAAGTTTATTTGGAGGCATCATCTGGAGTGAACTTTAGTCAATTCCCAGAAACAGATTTACTTATAAATTATGGTGGAGCTGATGGATATGCGAATAGAAATACCACTAATATAGCGTTGGTAGGAATTACAGGAGGTCAGTTATTAGAAGGTGTAGACTTGCCTATTGCACAAACGCTATCTGAGCCGTATGTGACAAGAAGAGCACCTATGGGATATGGAGATTCTTTTACTGGATCCACTTCATTTGGTTATTCATTATCCACGGCAGATTTTGGACCGTTGGCAGATGTATTTGCAGAACTAAATCCTTTGGAGGGAGCCACTATAGATTCTATTCGAATAACTTTTACTTTATCTAGAACAGAGTCCGTAGACTCATACGGTGAGGTAATTCTAGGCGATGAAGTTATTCCCGCGCTGAGGTTAGTTCAGAATGATGAAACAGAAGTAGAATTAGATATATACGCGAATGCTGGATTCATAGGGACATGGATAAGCATTTCCCAGTTTGTAGATGCCGATATGTTAGGCTTAGAGAATTTGACAGTGACTAATTATATATTTTTGGATGAAAGCTCTAAAGAGTACATATTAGAGGTAAATGTAGACGGCCTTACACAAATAGCTACAGGGAAATACAATGCCAATTTCACCAACTCCATCAGCGAAGAAGATTTCTTTAAATTAGTCTTCTATCCGAATCCAATTCAAAGTGAGCTGGTTTTAAGCGGAGCATCTATGAGTTCTGTAAGCATAATGAATCAGCTAGGTCAGGAAGTTCAATCGTTGCCATTGGCTAATGATAATTCTCATACATTATCTCTAGAAGATTTAATCCCTGGTATTTACGCGGTAAATGTAACATTGACTTCAGGTGAGGTTGTTTCTGAGAAGATTATAAAGGAATAGTAAAAGATGCAATTATGATAATGGAAGGAAGCCCCTAAAATATAACGGCTTGTATTTATATTACAGGCTTCTATCGTTTATTTAACGAGTGATTCAGTGTTCAGTAAACTTCAGTTGGTAATTGCATCTTTTACGATTTCGGCAGGATAATGAACGGTAGAAAAAGCCAAGCCAATATAAGGGTTCAAATTAAGTTTTGGTTTTCATAAGGTTCTATCAAATTCCAGTCGTTAAGAGGGAATTCTACAAGACTAGCAGACCCTGGAGAAAAAAACGTTGTTTCTCCAGTTAGAAAGCCATAAAATGAACTCATTGTAAATCCTGGGGCTATTAATACCAATGTCTCTATTGAATTAGGTGTACGTTTAAGAAGTTGAATACAGTCTTCAGGACTATAATCTTGAATATTGGCGTCTATGTTAATCATAACTTGTTCAATTCCATAAGTGTTGCAAAGATTTTTGGCGACTTTTTGAGCTTTTGAAAAAGAAGAGGTATATATTAAGGTGGTGTCCTTGTATAAGGCATGTTCAACACTGGATAAAAAAACTTCACCTAACTCTTTTTTTCGTGCTTTAAATAATCCAAAATATACCTGTCGCCTCATCAAAGGGCATCTGATTAGAATTAAAGATTTCATAATAGTTCAGTCAAGGTATATGTAAGATAGTCAAAATTTAGCATTTATCACAGAATAGTTCTTATTTAACTTGATAAGAGGGTGAAATTTTTACCTTTGAACTCTAAATTATACAACACATGTCTGAAGATAATAAAGTGATTTTCTCTATGGTGAAGGTGAATAAAAACACACCTCAAGGAAAACACATACTAAAAGATATTTACCTCTCTTTTTTCTATGGAGCTAAGATTGGAATTATAGGATTAAACGGGTCTGGTAAATCTACTGTGATAAAAATCATAGCAGGATTAGATGATGCTTATCAAGGAGATGTAGTCTGGAGTGATGGATATTCGGTGGGGTACTTGCCGCAGGAACCTAAACTTGATCCAGATAAAACTGTGAGAGAGATTATAGAAGAAGGGACGCAAGAGGTCGTGGATGCTTTAAAGAAGTATGAGGAAATAAATCTACGTTTCGGAGATGAGGAGATATTAAATAGCCCGGATAAGATGGAAGTTTTAATGGATGAGCAAGCCAAAGTTCAGGATGTGATAGAAGCCCTCGGAGGATGGGAGCTAGAAACTAAGTTAGAAATAGCGATGGATGCACTTAGAACACCCCCGCAAGAACAAAAAATAAGTGAACTGTCTGGAGGAGAGAAAAGAAGAGTAGCATTGTGCAGATTACTTTTAACCGAGCCAGATGTACTGCTACTAGATGAGCCCACGAATCACTTGGATGCTGAGTCTGTTCAGTGGTTAGAGCTTCATCTGCAGCAGTATAAAGGAACTGTTATCGCAGTTACCCATGACAGGTATTTCTTAGACAATGTAGCAGGGTGGATACTGGAATTAGATAGAGGAGAGGGAATTCCATGGAAAGGTAATTATACCTCATGGTTAGAGCAGAAAGGTAAAAAATTAGCTACTGAAGAAAAACAAGAATCAAAACGTCAGAAACTCCTTGCGAGAGAGCTAGAGTGGAGTAAAATGAGCCCTAAAGGTAGACGCGCAAAAAATAAAGCCAGACTGAATAACTACGACAAGCTGATGAGTGATGGAGGAAGAGATCAGGATGCTTTGCTGGAAATTCCTATTCCCAACGGACCTCGATTAGGGAACAATGTTATTGATGGAGAAAGTGTTACAAAAGCTTTTGGAGACAAGTTGCTTATCGATGGTTTAGATTTTAAACTACCACCAGCCGGAATAGTTGGGATTATAGGGCCAAACGGAGCAGGGAAAACCACACTATTTAGAATGATGATGGGAGAAGATACTCCTGATTCGGGTAAAATTTCTATAGGTGAAACTGTGGAGGTAGGATATGTAGATCAAACTCACCAAGATTTAGATCCACAAAAGTCAGTATGGGAAGTTATCAGTGGTGGAAATGAAAACATAGAAATAGGAGGTAAGAAGATCGTTTCTAGAGCTTATGTGAGTAGATTTAATTTTACAGGAAGTGACCAGCAGAAAAAAGTGGGAGTTTTATCGGGTGGTGAAAGAAACAGACTTCACCTTGCGATGACTCTTAAAACAGAAGCTAATGTTTTACTTTTAGATGAGCCTACAAATGATATAGATGTAAATACACTAAGAGCACTGGAGGAGGGAATATTGAACTTTGCAGGATGCGCAGTAGTAATATCACATGATAGATGGTTCTTGGATAGAATTTGTACACACATCATGGCATTTGAAGGAGATTCTCAGGTGTATGTCTTTGAAGGAACTTACTCTGAATACGAAGAGAATAGAAAGAAGAGATTAGGAGATGTAGGGCCTAAAAGAATTAAATACAAGAAACTGGTTAGATAAGAATCGGTTAATCTCTTTCTAATATACACATCATTACTTTACGAGTTGATAAGGATAAAAATAGGGCTTTGGATTTTACGCGTGTATTATTCTTTGGCTCATGCTCATTTCGCGGGTGTAATCTTAGATGTAGTTCAGTTGAATAGTTCCGTTTATGCAGTGGGCTAATTAACTTAAATACTTCAGAACGCTTTTGGGTCCAGTGAGGATTGATTAAATTTATATGAGCTTTCGAATACGCTGTGCCATCTATGCTTATTGATTAACGGCCACTTTTTTAGTCAGAATCTACTTTTAATATTGAGATACGAATTCATCACCTTACAACAGTAATACTTACTTCATCTTAAAAAGATTCTCTTTTCGGAGAGAAAATATATTTCCTTTGGCTTTAGCGCTCACAAAGAAAGCAGTCTTTAGACTAGTTAATCTATACTGACGAGCTCTATATCGAAGATAAGAACGGCATCTCCGCCAATATTACTGTTTCCTGAAGGGCCATAGGCTAAAGAAGAAGGAAGTAGAATAACACCTGAACCACCCACTTTAAATAATGGAATTCCTTCCTGCCACCCCTCTATAACCGAGGTTAAAGAAAAAGAAGCACCGTCATCAGTGCTCTGGTCGAATACGCTGCCTGAAGGGTGGTATCCTTCATAAATAACGGTTACATCAGATAGAGAATTCGGGTTTTCTCCCTCCCCTGCTACATCTATAATGTAATGCAAACCAGAAGCAGTAGACTGTGCGACTAAATTATTGTCATCCAAGTAGTCTTTGATAATCTCTATATCCTTTTCTAGTTGTCGTTCCTCAGATTTCTTACAAGCACTGCAAAGCAACATTGTTCCTAAAGCAATAAGTAGTATTTTTTTCATGGTAAATATTATAGAGGTTAAAATTAAGGATTAGCTTAAAAAGTCCATCAGTTAAAGCAGCCATTTTCTCATAATTTAAAGTAGACGGTATAATCTTAGGACAACTACAAAAAGTTACTATAATGAAATGCCTATTCACTGGTGGTGATTTGGAATTTAGCTTTCTTAGAGCCCCTATACATCTCATATTTAATAAACTTACATTCTAGAGGTCCATTCATTAATGGGATTTTTCTGCTGGGTCTTAGCCCTACATTCTTAAATGCTTCTTTATTAGAGCTAATTATCCAAGCATCAAAACCATCAAAATCACTCTTCAGTTTATCGCCTACGCCTTTATATAAAGTGATTACATCCAGTGTGTTTAGCCTTTCGCCATAAGGGGGGTTCATGATGATAACCCCAGACTCTCCAGTGTATTCCAAATCATTAAACATCGTTTTCTGAAAAGAAATATGTTCACTAAACCCTAATTCTTTTGCTGCATCTTCAGCTATCTCTATAGCTTTATAATTACCGTCTGTTCCTAGAATAGGAGCTTGGGGTTTAGTGATTCTAGCCATAGCTTCCTTTTTAACCTTAAGGAAAAGAGCTTCATCATAATTTTTCCAATTCATAAATCCGAATTCTTTTCTCAGAATATTAGCAGGGGTGTTAGTAGAGACCATACACGCTTCTATAGCCAGAGTTCCAGAGCCACACATCGGATCTAAAAAGGGTTTATCTGGAGTCCATCCGGATAGTTTTATCATTCCAGCCGCCAGTACTTCATTTAATGGAGCCCCATGACCTGATTGTCTATATCCTCTTTTATGAAGACCATCACCAGAGCTGTCTAATGAGACATCAAATTCAGCTTCGTTTACGTGAATGTTTATTTTAATGTCAGGATTGACAGGATCTACATTTGGTCGTTCCCCTAGATGTTCTCTAAACATATCCACGATAGCATCTTTAGCTTTTAAAGCAACGTACTTCGAGTGATTAAAATATTCAGAGTGAACTGAGGATGTAATAGCGAAGGTTTGGTTTAAGTCCATTACCGACATCCAATCGAACATGCCCACTTGCTTATAGAGCACACTTTCTTTGTGAGCCCTAAACCAGAAGAGGGGTTTTAATATAGAGACCGCGCATCTCAATTCTAAATTAGCTCGGTAGAGCAGCTCAAGGTCTCCTTCGAAGAAAACGGCTCTTCTTTTTTCTTGGATATTGCTTGCTCCTAATTCTTTTAATTCCTCGGCTACTAGGGGCTCCATCCCCATCATAGTCTTGGCTACGTATCTTGTGTTTTTTTCTGACATCTGAATGCAAATTTCGTGTATAAAATTGGTCCTGTGAACAGAACTTCACTTTTCTCAACCTAAAATCATGAATTAGTTTCAGGTCCTGTTTTAGTTTACAGTGCTTTTTTAGATCATATTTACAATGTACCTTAGATATATAAAGGCTAACAGGCTTTAAATCATTACAGTTATGTTTCATATAGAGTGGTAGCTTGGTAAGTGCTACTTTTTTCTGTCCTATGATTACATGAAAAAGCCCTGAACTCTTCAGTCCAAGGCTTTTAATATCTGTTCATTAAGTCTTAACCTAAGAAGGGGTATTTATAGTCTTTAGGAGAAACTAGTGTTTCTTTGATAGTTCTCGGAGAAACCCATCTTAGTAAGTTTATGTAACTACCTGCTTTATCATTCGTACCAGAACCTCTACCACCACCAAATGGTTGCTGTCCTACTACAGCTCCAGTAGGCTTGTCATTGATGTAGAAGTTTCCTGCAGCATTTTCCAATACTTTCATTGCCTCAACTATAGCGTATCTATCTTTAGAGAAAATAGCTCCAGTTAATGCGTACTCAGAAGTCTCGTCAACCATTTTAAGCATTTGAGTCCATGTGTGGTCTTCATAGACGTATATCGTCATAACAGGTCCGAATATTTCTTCGCACATTGTTCTAAATTTAGGATTAGTCGTTACTACAACTGTAGGCTCTACAAAGTATCCTTTCGAACCATCGTAGTTTCCTCCTGCAATAATTTCAGCATCATCTTGTTCTTTTATGAAATCGATATAAGTAGAAATTTTATCGAACGAGTTTTTATCTATTACCGCATTTATAAAGTTACCGAAGTCCTCAGGGCTGCCCATTTTAAATGAAGCTAGATCAGTAACGACTTTTTCCTTTACAGCAGGCCACATACTTGCAGGGACATAAGCTCTGCTGGCCGCAGAACATTTCTGGCCTTGGAATTCGAACGCTCCTCTAGAAATTCCAGTAGCAACTTCCAGCGGATGTGCAGAGGGGTGGGCTACTATGAAATCTTTTCCTCCAGTCTCACCTACTATTCTTGGGTAAGTTCTATACTTGCTAATATTTGTACCTATAGTTTTCCATAATTGTCTGAAAACACCAGTACTTCCAGTAAAGTGTAAACCAGCAAAATCTCTATGGTTAAAGACTATCTCACCAGCTTCAGGTCCATCTACAGTGACCATATTGATTACTCCATCAGGTAAACCTGCTTCTCTAAATAGCTCCATAATTACCTGTGCAGAATACACTTGTGAGTCAGCTGGCTTCCATACCACTGTGTTCCCCATCATTGCTACACATGCAGGTAAGTTTGCGGCTATCGCAGTAAAGTTAAAAGGAGTAATACAGAATACGAATCCTTCTAAAGGTCTATATTCTAATCTATTCCATATTCCATCGCTAGACTCCGGCTGTTGACCATAAATGTCTTGAACGAAGGCTGCATTGAACCTCAAGAAATCTATTAGCTCGCATGAAGCATCTATCTCTGCTTGGTAAGCATTTTTACTTTGTGCTAGCATTGTAGCGGCATTCATTTTAGCCCTATACGGTCCAGCTAATAAATCAGCAGCCTTTAAGAAGATAGAAACTCTATGTTCCCAGGGCATGTTAGACCAAGCTTCTTTCGCTTCTAATGCAGCTTCTATAGCATCTTCAACATGCTTTTTAGTTCCGAAATTGAAATGACCTATAACATGCTGATGATCATGAGGAGGAGACATAGAAACTTTCTTTTCAGTTCTCACTTCTTCGCTTCCTATATACATAGGTACGTCTATAGTAGAGTTAAACATCTCCTTGTACTTAGCTTTAAGCTCTTCTCTTTCAGGAGTTCCAGGACCGTAACTCAGTACGGTTTCATTAATCGGGTAGGGTACGTTGTAGATTCCTTTTGACATGTCTTATTGATTTTTTTTGCATTGCAAAGCTAGTAAAACCTGAGCAACTGAAGATAGAAATAGAAATTGGATTATAAGTAGTTTAGAGTGTTCTTATAAAGCGGATTACTACTCTAATTACATTAGAGTAGAGAGAAATGTACATGCTGCAAATCACTGAATTTCTGCAGTCAATCCTCTATCTAAAAGAGCTGTGCACATAGGCTCTAGATCATTGTAGTCTCCTTCTTTAACAGTGCATCTTCCTTTAAAATGCACTAAAATAGTACATTGTTCAGCCTGAATAGCCTCATGGAGACATACCTTAATAAGTGCGTCTATTACAAAGTCGAAGGAGTTTACCTCATCATTGAAAAGAACTATTTTATTAGAAATAGCTTCTTCTAAGAGTACATCTGAATCTTCTTGCGTATGTGTGGAGTTTATTATTTTCATAGCCTAGTGCAAAGGTAAATAAACGAATAGAAAATGATTCAGTTATGTGAGGTGTAATTAACATCGCCTCTTTGAATAAAATATTTGGATTAATCCATAGTTTTGAATTCTAAATGAAAGTAGAATTAATCGCAGAATTGTCAGGACACGCAGCTCCAGTTTACGTCATTCAGGCAGACGGAGAAAGTCTGTATTCGGCTGGCTCTGAGAGGATCTTAGCTTCGTGGTCCATACGGCTAAATGAAGCTAATCCTTTTAGCGTAAAGGCAGAGTCGGGTATTTACTGTTTTTCTATTTCAGAATCTTTTTTAATTTTAGGTTGTTCTTCTGGAAATGTTCACGTAATAGATTTAGAGGCCAAAAAGGAAATAAAAAATTTGAAGGTTCACAAAAAAGGGGTTTACTCGATAGAGTTAATTGTGGAGAAAGACCTTCTTATTACAGGAGGAGGTGATGGTATTGTTAATTTCTTCAAGCTGTCTTCCCTAGAGTTCATTCGAAGTATCAAAATTTCCTCTCTTAAAATTAGAACATTTCTATTTGATAAGACTCATGAGTTCCTTTATGTAGGATGTGGAGAAGGAATGGTGCGCATATTTGAGCTGGATTATTTTAATGAGACAAATAGTTTTCGGGCTTCTAAGGAAAGTGTAAATGAGATTATAAAGCATCCATCAAAACCTCTTTTAATAACCACTGGAAAAGATGGTCATATTCATTTCTGGAAGGAAGACACGTTAGAAAAAATCAGAAGTATAGCAGCACATAATATGACAATTTATAAACTAGCCATTAGTCCAGATAATAAATTGGCGGCTTCTGTCAGTAGAGATAAAAGCATTAAGCTATGGGAGGTGGATTCTTTTGATATCTTAAAGAAAATAGACCGAAGAACGGATAAAGGTCATACGCATAGTGTAAATGATGTTTCATGGATAAGCAAGAATGAATTTTTTAGTGCAGGAGATGATAGGATTATCAGAAGATGGAAAATAGAAGAGTAAATCAGAAAAAGCTTTCTTTATATAAACCTATAACCCTATTTGGTTTATGTGTTGTTTTTTTTCTTTTATGCAAGTGTTCGATTTCTGTTTACAGCTTTTACAAATTATTGTATTTTAATGTTATTCACGTTGTCTTATTGTCCATTCAATGTGTCGTAGGTCAACTAGGTTATATCATTATACTAACAGTAGTTCTAATCAAAGCTATTCTGTGTTTTAATTCTAAAGGTTGGAAAAACAAACTTGTTAGACTGCTAAAAGGCTTGCTTTATATAGTTTCCAGTTTTTTCATTTTGTGGGGGTTTCATTACGCTCAACCTACTCTAGAGTCCAGAGCCAACTTGAGTGTAGAGGAGTTAGAAGTCTTATTAGCAAAACAAGTAGAGCTAGTAAATTCACTTCGAGAAGAGATTTCTGATCTTGAATTAAGAGAGTTTGATCTATCAGCAGGGCTTAAAGAAATCCTTGAAACTAATCTGAGAAACCAAGCTGAAATGCTAAGATCAGAAACGAGAGGCGTTGCTTATCCTGTTCCTTTTCAGATAAACGGAGGGTTAAGAAAAATGGGAATCTCGGGCATTTATTTCCCTTTTTCAGGAGAGCCCCTTTATGATGTGTCAACCCCATTGTTACGCAAAACATTCACCTATGCTCATGAGTTTTTTCATGGAAGGGGAGTTACAGGAGAAGATGAGTGTAATTATTTGGCCTATAAAACTTTAGTGGGCTCTGAAGTTGATTTTCTAAAGTATGCAGCTCATTTAGATGCCTTGTTAACCTTAAGGTATTTATTGGGAAAAGGTGATGATGAAATGGCTAGAATTCTAAATCAGCGCACCCTAGCTGACATAAATTTTTTAAGACAGGATTCTAAAAGGCACAAAAGATCATTTCATGCGGTCTCGTCGGCATCGAATGATTTATACCTTAAAATATTGAGTAGTGCGGAAGGAGTGGAGGCGTATAATAGTTATGTGAAATGGATAAACTCCTAACTATCTCCTCTGAACTATAAGCTCTACCGTATCTGTAGTTTCTAGATCGGAAGTTGACAAGGAAATTCCATTGGTTGTTGGTTCGATTCTATATTTATCGGTATATGTAGCTCTCTCATAAATGTAGGCGCAGATGAGTGTGTCCTTTTCCGCATTTAGGTTCCAGGAACCCAAAGCACCCGCTCTAAAGAAATCAGAATGCAGAAGTAATCCATCCTCTTTAAAATCGAAAATCATACTTTCAAGTTCAGCTTTTAGGATTTGATGGATACCCTCAGAGTAAGGGGATATGTGCGCTTCTGCTACTGTCCATTTCCCCTTTAAGGAGAGAGAGGGAGGACTACTGCAGTGAGCTAGAAGTACTGAGCCTAACGCAATCAAAAAGAGTCCTATAAATAGTATCTTCATTTTTTAAGTAAGAGATTAATTCGTTTACATCTTTGGTTTGCAACAAGTAATTGCTGTATTTATGGAGTTTAAGGAGTAAGTTGTCGCTTCCTTTCATGTTTTCGCTGATGGACATATTCATCATTTGTTCCTGCCCTGCGGCATGCTCACACCAGAATAATTGATACTCTTCTTCATCCACATCATAAGCTGCTATTAGTTTATGGATATTAGATTGTGCGAGTTCTATAAGCACTGGAGTCTTTAGAAAACTAATATCCCACATATTCATATAACCTATTCCGAAATACGGGTTAAGCCATTTTTTATAGGTTATTTTATTCTCTATTAATTTCTCTTCTAATAGATTGTTTAGCTTATTTACTCTATCGGAAATAGTATCTTGAGAATCGAATTGGGTGTAATTAGACCATCGTTTATTAGCATTGTAATACTCATAATTTCCTAGCCGTAATTTGTATTTAAATCCCTGATCTTCATTCAGGATATAGCCAGGGTAATACCATTTAAAGCCATGCTCTTTAGCGAATTCTATTTCCATTAGCATGGTGAAAATCCCTAAACTGAAATTAGCATAATCTGGGTGGTGAAGCCCCAGCAGACTAGCCATACTTTTCTCGCCTAAATCAAAATAGCTGCACGCTATTAAACAGTCTCCATCATAAACACAAATCTCCTTAGTATCAAATACGGTATTCCTAAATCCACTGTATAAAAAGTCGTGCAGTGATTCATGGATGAATCCTTGAAATTTGGATTTCTGCAGAGCATATAGTTCATCTTTCTGATCGTTTAATTCAACATTTCCTATTTCTATTCTGAACTTAGCTTTTCCACGTCTTTTGATTTTTGAGAGGCTTTTTTTAATTAAATGTTTCTCTAAATTTAGACGAATATTAATAACGGAGTAAAGGTTGTTTTCTAAACAGAGCAGATCCATTTTGTACAACATTACAGATCCTCTAAACCAGCCGCTTGCTAGGTAATGATCATATCTCTTTGGAGATAATTTTTGGGGGAAGTGTGTTTGGACTACCATCTTGTGCGATGCAATGTAGTTTTTTTCATGTAATTAAAGGATTTTTAAGAGTACATTTGCTTTGAATTTGGTGAAGAGTAAGATATCGTCTTACGATTTTAAAAGGGAATCCAGTGTAATTCTGGGACTGTTCCCGCAGCTGTAAATTCTGTTAAAAGAGTGTATTCTTAGTGTCACTGTCGAATGTTGGATGGGAAGACCACACTTCTTAGAATGAGTCAGAAGACCTGCCAGAGGAAATTAGGGTGAACATTCTCCGGGAATAGAGGAATACACATCAATAGCTAATCGTTACAAATTTAACTTTAGGTGAAGGACATTTTGTCTTTACTATCGTGCACAATTCTATTCGGAGCTTACAGTATAGCTCAGGAAGATGCCACAGCTGTTGTTAGCCTTCAGGCGGCAGAAGTACTGTATCAGTCCCAGGGGGAGGATTTAAAAGAACGAATCGCCTCAGATTCTTTAGCCAATTTTTTATCTGTTGATTTAGTATCTCTTCTTGAAGAAACACCATCTATTTGGGTTAATTCCTATGGTAAAAATGGAGCAGCCTCACCAGTGTTCAGGGGAACCTCGGCCGCGCATACCCAGGTTTACTGGAATGGTGTAAATATAAATTCCGCTACATTAGGCCAGTCAGATTTAAGAACAGTAAGACTAGCTGCAGGTCAGGTTGTGTCTGTTAACCCAGGCCTTCAAAGTTTAAATGATGGAAGTGGGGGTTTAGGTGGAAGCATTCATGTAAATGATATTCTAAGAAGAGAGAACTATTGGTCTCATTCCTCAGGAATAGGTAGTTTCAAAAAACGTTGTAATTCATTTTCGAGCAATCTGGTGGTGAAAAAATGGTTATTTAAAACTTCAGTTCGCTTAGACAAAGAAGAGAATGACTTCAATTTCATGAACACCTCTTTATCAGATAATCCAATTCAAAAAAGGCTAGACGAGCATCTAAATTCAGTGGTGCTCTCTCAATCCATAAACAGACAAATAGGATTGAAAAACAGCTTAACTTTTCATGGCTTCTACAGCAAGTTGGACAGGGGAGTGGCGGATGGTATAGTCTCTGTCCAGACAGAAGGTGAGCTGATAGATGAATCTATTAGAGGCTTACTAAACTGGAAAAGACACAGCTTATGGAATCATGAAGCCCAGCTTTATGCCAGTAAAGAGGTTATGAATTATGACCAGAATGTACAGAGTGAATTTATTGTATTCTCTCAAGCTTTTAATTACCAGTTAGACAGAAAAATAACTAATAATCTAAATTTAAAATTATCTTCAGAAAACCAATTTTACCAGGTTAAAAGTGATGGTTTTTCTGAAAGGAAAGATGTAGGAAGGTATTCTCTAAAAGCGTTATTGGGTGGAGTTATTAAGCGGTTCAATTATGATTTTCTGGTAAGACAGGAGGTGTTTAGGAATGAGCCTTCCAATACCATGTATTCTGTATCTGGAGCATATAGAATTAGTGAAGGTCTTAAAATGAAAATATCAGCAGGAAGAACCTTTAGGTTTCCTGAGCTGAACGCCTTATTCTGGAACGTAGGTGGAAACCCAGATTTACTTCCTGAAAACGGGGTAAGTTTAGAAACAGAGATTTCTTACACCAGTAAAAAGATCTCCACTACTATATCCGTTTACGCTATGAATAATGATAATTTGATTCAGTGGCGACCTATAGAGGGAACATGGACTCCCGAAAATTTCCAAAAAGCAGAAATAAAAGGAACGGAGTTAAAAATCAATTATCAAGTTTGGAAAAGAACTAATCATGGTCTCTCTCTTAAAGGAAGCTATTCTTTTAATGATAGTCAAGTGAGAATGAGTGATGGCTGGATAACTAATATTTATAGGCCTAAACACTCTGCAAGGGGTGGAGCATATATCCAGAGTAAATGGCTAAGTATTAGTTATATCGGACAGTTTCTTTCTGGCAGAAATTCAACTTTAACTGACCAAGAAGATCTGCCTGGTTTCTATATATCTTCTCTTAGTCTATGGAGAGCACAAGACCTAACTAAGAGATTTAAATGTGAAATCCACTTCAAAATAAACAACTTAACAGATAAAGCCTACGAACTTAGGAAATGGTATCCAATGCCACCAAGAAATTATTTAATCACTATTAATTTTAAACACAAATGAAAAAAACACTTTTAGCACTTTTAATCTCTTTCTCATTATTCTCATGTGATAAGGATGAAGACGGCAGAACTCTTCCATTTCCAGAAGGCTGCACAGTTAATACAACAGGTTTGGATAAAGTATTTATTGCACACGAAGGAAACTTCGGTTCAGCTAATGCTGAGTTAGGCTTATGGGATTTGGCTGCCAATAGTTTTACTGAAGATATATATGACTGTAAGAATGATGAAGTATTCGGGGATACCTTTCAGTCTTTTTATGTAGCTGGAGAAAGAATATTTTGGGTAATTAATAATAGCGGAAAAATAGTAGTAACAGACCAGTCATTTAATAAGTTAGGTGAAATTAATGGACTTACTTCCCCACGTTATTTCGTTCCTATCGATGAGAATTACGCTTATGTTACTGATTTGTTTAGTGGAGTAATTACCGTAGTAAATCACCAGACTTATACAGTGTCTCATACTATTCCTGTAGTCGTGGAATGGACAGAAAAGGCATTCGTTTTTGAGGGAAGCGCTTATTTAATAGGTTCTACATTAATAGACAACGTAAATTATATTTATGATTATTCCGTGGTTAAAGTAAACCTCTTGAATGAAACAGTATCTTATATAGATGTACCCTTTTCTGTGTCGGATGCTGATACAGATGAGTTGGGTAATTTATGGTTAGTAGGTTCAGATTCAGATTTTAGTCCTTTGGCGTATACGCTCGACATGAGCTCAGATGAGCTTAATATGGCTGTAAATAATTTCGCTGGAAGTAGCTTGGCCTTTGTTCGAGTAAATAATTCTAATGAAAATGTATATGGCATAGTAGACGGAGATATTTATGAGTTAGATAGAGCTACTAATAGCACTTCCCTAGTCTCAGATTTAGACCTTACATATGTATATGGTTTTGATGTAAATCAGAATAATAATGATATGTATGTATTAGATGCATCTGATTTCTCGGGCAATGGAACAGCGGTAAGAATTAATGAAGTTGGAGAAATCTCAAGCCAAATTGAAGTAGGGATTATTCCTAAGGCAGTATTAGTACCTTAATATTCAAAATAAATACAAATTGAGGCGTTGCAATGGAATATTATTGCAGCGTCTTTTTTATGGAAGTTTATATCTTTTTTTCTGCTAGGAGTAACTTTTGGGGGCTACTGAAATCTGTTCTGCTCACAAAAGGGTGGTTTTTTTTCCGGTTTGAATTGGTTTTCTATAAAAAGAACACTTCTAAAACGGTTTGTTTTATAAACGATTCATATTCCTGAGTATAAAAAATATTTAATCTTTGTGATAGTCAAAATCATCTTCCTTGATTAACCGGCTGAAAGTGCTGAACCTAGCTTTCACAAATACGATGAAATCATACTGAGAAGTATTCTGTAAAAGGTAATCTGAGATGTTTATGTATTCTATAAATCCGTCAAACTCTTCTTCTGAGAGATCTATAATTTCATAAGCCACATATTTTTTAAACAGCTCTTTAAGTAAGGCTTTTCTTCTATCATCGTTTTCCAGCTCTACAACTTTTCGCTTACTCTGTTCTCTCTTACTAAATTGTTGGTATAGAAATGTAATGGGAGAACTTAAAGGGTCTATTCCAGAAAGCATATAATCTTTCTTATCATACCCTAAATTCTCTATGTCTTTCTGGATTTGCATAAGATCTCTTTCAGCTATAACTGTTGCTTGACCAACATAGTAGCTCATGAGTGGTAGGGTAACAGTGACGTTGAAGCTGTCTTTATCTAGGCTGTCTGCGTAGCAATAAAAAGAAGCCTTTCTTCCAAATGATCCAATTCGAATAGTGTCTTTTCTAGGAGCATTATAAGAAAAACTTCCATCGAGCTCAACAAATATTCCTAAGTAGGTTCTTTCATTAACTATTATGGCGTCACTGACAGAGTTTCCATGCGTATCATAGACCGTACCACTGATGGTAACGTAAGAGCTATCCTGCTGACCCATGCAGACAAAAGAAAGTGATTGGGAGAAAATTAAAAAAATAAGACACCGCATAATAGACATAATATCAAAAGTACTGCCTTATTTTTTGATATGTCCTAGTTTGTAGTTTTTTAGAGAATCTATATTTATTTCGATTGATTTAGTCAAGTAATTTTCAGTATTGTGACGACTATCAAGGTTTTGCGACTTGAATATCTCACGTTTTCCGCACTTTGCGACCAAAACAATTGAAGGAGCTGGTTTAATTGTATTTTGCGATTTAAATAAAAATGAAACGTTATAGGTATGCTTTCCGTAATAGAAAGTTGACAAACAAAATTTCCCAGCGATAATGGAGCGAGCACAAGAAATTGACCATGCGTCAATACAAAAAATAATTATTATTGGATTAGGCCTACTTATGATGAATGTAGTGCTTTTATCATGTAGGAGCGGTCACGCTAAATGTTCTGCTTACGACCAAGTGGAAAATATTCCAGAACTTTCTGAATAGACAAGTAGCACGAAATTACCGCGTTTCAGAGGATCTGCTGACTTAACTCTTTTTTTTGTTATTGTGACATCGTTCTTACATTGCAGTATAGAGAATGTTAGCTAATATTTTGTGATAAAAAAGTGTGCTATATTAAGTTAGTCTTTCTCCTGTAAATTCATACCACTAGGTAGTCCATTGAATAATCTCTAAAATCTCAGTTTGGGTTAAAAAGCCTCCGTCCTTGTTATACCATTTTTGAAGCTCTGTAGAAAGTTCGTTGTATGGTGTTTTAGGTTCTTTTCGGGCTTTATAAGCGAGTACTTTTTTTTGTGCTGGTCCTGGTCTAGGACCCCACCTTATTCTTTCTTCCAGATTTTTATCTAGAACAACTAGGATGGGTATAGACTCGGAGCCATTGGTGAGGTAATGTTTCATAAGCGCTTTGTTCGAGTCTCTGAGTACGATTTTAAGTTCTATTTGTGCGTTTAAATTTGCAATCTTAGCTATAATAGGAACAGTCTGTGAAGCATCACCGCACCAAGATTCTGTAATAATTAGCCAGGTTTGTTTCTTGGCTATAGATTTAACCTTCAGTAAGATATCCGGAGATAATTTGGTCTTTTTAAAAATCCGAAGCATTCTGGTTAATCCTAATTTCGAGTATGCGAAGAACTCTTCGTTATCTTGAAAACTGGTGGCTTTGTTTTCTAAATGCAGTTTTTCTATGAACGAAATATATCCCTCAAAGCTTAAAGCCTTTTCTAAGGACTTTTGAATTCTTTTTTTCTTTTCCATTAACACGCTAAAGAAACTTATAAAAATTCAATCTATTCCTAAAATAGTTTAATATTTGTACTATGACGTATACAGGTAATATTAGGAAAATGAGAACGGAATTATCAGAAGAAGTTCAGTATACTCTTCCGTTGTATGACTTGATAGAGCCTCAGGAGATGATTTCAATGAATCAATTTATAGGTCAGGAGATAAGCCTTCAGTTCGAAAATGAAATAAACTGTGTAATTACAGGAAAGAGAATTAAAAAAGCATATGGAGATGGGATGAGCTACGATGCGTTTATTACTTCTCCAATGGCATCTCCTAGTATAATTAGACCGGAACTAAGTAGAATACACGAAGGGATAGCCTTGAGAGATAAGGAATGGGAAGAGAAACACCATTTAACTCCTCACTTAGTATACCTTTCTCTGACCAGTGAGGTAAAAGTGGGGGTAACTAGAGAAACTAATATTCCATACAGATGGATAGACCAAGGGGCCGTAGAAGCTATTATTCTGGCAGAGGTTCCATACAGGCAATTGGCGGGAGCTATAGAAGTCGCGTTAAAAGATTACAGGTCGGATAAAACCAACTGGAGAAAAATGCTTAAGAATGAGTATGATTCCACTGATCTTCTTGATCATAAGGATGAGCTTATAGGATATTTAGATGAAGATCTACAGCAGTTTATTTCAGACAACGATGAGATAACTAAAATTAAGTACCCAGTAATATCTTATCCTAAAAAGGTGACTTCTATCAAGTTGGATAAGGTTCCTTTAATAGAGAAAAAACTAAAGGGAATTAAAGGCCAGTATTTAATTTTCTCAGATGATACAGTTTTCAATATGAGAAGTCATTCTGGATATAAAGTAACGCTACAAACATCCTAAATTGGTTTATGTAAAAAAAGCTAAGACTTGAAGCCTTGACCCTAAATGGGATATAATCTAATAGAAGTTACTCTTTTATTGTTTTTAGGCTGTGCGTTTTGTCGGACTGAATTATCTGCATAAAATCGGTTACATCTCAGAGTACAGAGAGATTAATGCTGGCGTTATACTCAGATTCTCCCGCTCTTATTTCTTCATAAACCGTTTAACTCCTTGAGGTTTATTTCAAAAGATTGTCCTTCTTTTAAGTTCCCGAGTTCATCTAATACTCCTGACTCTTTTAGTGCAGAGTTGATTTCTTGCCCGGCGCTAAGCTTAATTTTATTTTCTATGATTGTAGTTCCTCCATTTTCAGACTTTTCAATTTTAATAAGAGCCTGCTGGTTTTGTCCATATGTAATAGAATACATAAAAAGCATAAATGTAATAAAGGATAGTATTCTACTCATACGTATGAATTTTCATTGTCTCAAAGTTAAATCAGAGTTAGGCTAGGAGCCGTTAAATAGGTAAAGAAAAGTGTTATATCGAAATCTAGCGCTAGTTTATTAGTCAAAGATGAATAATTGCTAGCGCATGGTGGAGGATAAGTAAAGAGTTTTAAGATTTATTCGTTATCAACACCTAATTAATTTTCTTGGAAGAGATGGAGATTAGATAGGGGAACCACATGGATATCGGAGAAGTAGTAATGCAGTATAGTCATATAATTATATCCTAGACTGCTCATTTTCATGGCCCCTTCTTGGCATAAACCTACTCCGTGGCCAAATCCTTTTCCTTGGATAGTTATGTTTTCACCGTTTTCTTTAGCAGTAAACAAAGTACTCCTAAGATTAAATTCTGAGCGAACGTCTTTGAGGTGAATTTTATCAGCAAAGTATACAGTTCTGTTAGTATTAGAAAACTTCTCTAAGCTATCTAGTATGTTATAATTGCCTTTTTTCTTGAAAAACCCCATCCAATGAGTTTTTTTTACTTCTCTTTCCCAATCAGCATGTGGCATATCCAAACAGAAAGTATCCGGCACGGCTTTTAAGTAAGTGGCAGGTTGGGTCCAAACGTCTTCACTGTTAATAGTATGTCCACCGCAGTTAGAGTGAAATGCTGTAGTAATAAGACTTATGTCTTGATTTACCACCACCACGTCACTGGTAGAAATTGTCGAACTTATGATTTCAGGATTACTTTTAGAGACTCCTTTGTATACTTGGCAGTGAACTTCATCACACAAATGAAAGCCACTTTTAGCATGTTTGAATTTATTAGCTAAGGCATAAGTTCGGCATATTACGGCTTGAACTTTGTAATATTCAGCATTTTGTTGGGATCCAGCTTCGGCCTCAACTACCCCGGATATGTATACATCTAGGTCTAGAGTGTTTATAATACTCATTTCCCTCCCTCTGTTCCAAAAGTTCAAATGACCAGTAATTTTTCTTTTTAAAGAATGCCCTTCAGGTGAGATAGAAAGTTCACAATTATTCTCAAGTGCTAAAAACTCTAGTTTCGAGGAGGAGGAGATATTTAAGTTGAGGCTGGTCATTAAAATAGCACCGGATTGGATCGATATATTGGATTCCCTACCCGTTTTAATTGTCCCCACTAATGCATCATTAGAGTATACCTCATAGCTACCGGAATTTACGGTAATATGGGCCGATTTTACATTGAGGTGATAAAAGAGCCCTATCTTAATTGTCTCAGAATGAACAGAAATAGATGTTAATAGAAATAGGACGAATAGTAGATGCCGCATAGCACTAAATTAACGTCTGCATGGAATTAATTATTTGCTGTTAGCCATAGTTTTTAACATGTGTGTGGCAGCTTTTTTACTAGCTCCCTCATGGCCTAATGCATGGTTTAAATGCTCGTATTCCGCAAGCAGTTCGTTTCTTTTAGAACCACTTTTAAGAATTAATTTCATTTCTGAAATTAAATTGGCTGTTGTAGCTTCATCTTGTATTAATTCAGTAACTACCTCTTTATCCATGATTAAATTCACCAGTGAAATGTATTTCACCTTCACTAATCTTCTCGCTATTTGATAACTGAGATTTCCTGCTTTATAAACGACCACTTGGGGCATATTATGAATCGCAGCTTCTAGTGTAGCTGTTCCGCTGGTAACCCAGCCGGCTTCAGCGGCATGAAACAGACCGTAAGTTTGGTCAAACACTAAATGAACTTTCTCAGAGAGAAATTTCTCGTATGCAGAAATGTCTTTGCTGGGAGCCCCTGCGATTACTATTTGATATTCAGGAAACTCATCACTAGCTTCAAGCATAATGCTTAGCATCCTCTCTATCTCTTGGGATCGGCTTCCAGGAAGAATAGCGATAATAGGAGCAGAACTTAAGTTGTTTTTAGTTCTGAACTCATCAGCATTAAAATCTGCAGAAACTACGTCTAGCAGAGGATGGCCAACAAAGTTTACTTCAGAATTAAACTTTTCATAGAACTTAGCTTCGAAAGGAAGAATGGTGTACATCTCATCTACATATGCCTTGATTTTATGGATTCTGTTTTCTTTCCAAGCCCAAATAGTAGGAGAGATGTAATACAAACTAAGAATGTTAGACTCCTTAGCGAATTTGGCCATTCTTAAATTAAACCCAGGATAGTCAATGAATATTACAGCGTCTGGTTGGAAGTTCGTTATTTGTGCTTTGCACCTCTTAAAGTTAGTGAGAATGGCACGGATATTCATAAGAACCTCAGTGAACCCCATAAACGCTAAGTTCTTATAGTGCTCTAAAAGAACCATTCCTTGCTCTTCCATCAAATCCCCTCCCCACCCTTTGATTTCTAGGTTCGGATGTATTTCACGCATCGCTTTTATAAGATTAGCACCATGAAGATCTCCTGAAGCTTCGCCGCTTATAATAAATATCTTCTGGTGATTTAAAGCCATGAATAGATAGCATAGGCCGCACCTACTAATATGATGAATGACATTACTCCATATGCGCTTCGGTCTCTTTTGGTTTGGTAAAAAAGGCCGAATACGAAAACATTAGGAACTTGAGATAGGATGAGCATATTGGTAAGCATTAAATCTGAATTTAATAAATTCCAAGCAGTGCCTAACTTATAACCTTTAGTTAACCAGTAAATCTCCACTATAAGTATGCCCAAAAGAGTCCCTAATATGGCGAAACCCACGCCTGTTAGTAAATGATCTATATTTTTTCTTATACTCATAAAATTAGAATTCCCAGTTGTTTAATGCTGCGATACTTTGATGTGAAGTCATATCAAAATGAACCGGTACTATACTCGCGTATCCATTACCTAGTGCGGCTATATCTGTATCTTCTCCCTTATCTAAATGAGTAAAAACTCCTTTTAGCCAGTAATACTCTAAGTTCATAGGGTCTTGTCGCACTTCGAAATTATCTTTCCAAAACGCATTTCCCTGTCTACATATTTTAATTCCTTTTATTTCCTCATCAGGCAGATTGACATTCAAGCAGGTGTTTTTATCTATCCCATTTTTTAGTGCTCCTTCTATCACTTTTTCTATAGTGGCGTGGCAATGGGAGAAATCAGCATCCTCATCGTGATTCAATAAACTGAATCCAATGCTCGGAACGCCTTCTACCGCGCCTTCTATTGCAGCAGACATGGTGCCGCTGTATATCACATTTATAGAGTGATTAGCGCCATGATTTATTCCCGAAAGAAGTAAATCGGGCTTCTTTTTAAATACTTTATAAATAGCCAACTTCACACAGTCTACTGGAGTTCCTGTGCAGCTGTATGCCTCTATTCCTTCGTGTAGGGTGCTTTTTTTAACGCGTAGAATGTCGTTTATCGTTACCGCATTGCTCATTCCGCTCTGTGGTTGGTCTGGAGCTACGACCAGGACATCGCCAAATTTTTTAGCAATACTTATAAGCTCTGAAATGCCTTTAGCATTTATTCCGTCATCATTAGTGACGAGAATTAAGGGTTTTTTACTCAATTTTTTTTTTTAAATATATAAGTGCAAACTTAGTTTCTACCTCCTTAGATATGCAATTTAACTCATCAGTTTTATATATTATTTGTTCACTAAAGCGTAGAACGTTATTCGTGCTTCTAGGAATTTAGATAAATCTTCCCCGATCTGTGGAGGGTCAGTTAAGAAATATCTTAGATCTTTTCTTTTGTTTAATCATCCGAATAATGATGCCGTGACTCTCTGCGTTTGATCCCTAGGGAGGAAGATTTAAAGAACTAAAAGGATTAAATAATAACCTGATTTTTATAGATGGGTCTTCATAGGGAGGTGGCCTTTTTATTATTCAAATCGAATTTACTTCTTCAAGATTAATTAGTGGAAAGTTCATCATATCGGCTTATTAATGGTGTTAAACAGGTTTAAGTAAAATGTTTTTATTGAATGATTTACAGTGTGTTATGTTTGTGTCATTCTAGCGCTATTGTTTGTTGAAAAAACCGCATTTTTGTACTATGAAAGAAGCGTATATAGTAGATGGAATTAGAACACCGATAGGAAGCTTTAGCGGAACTTTATCTCCAGTAAGAACAGATGATTTAGGGGCCATTCCTATTCGAGAATTGCTTCGCAGAAATCCATCTTTAGATCCCAGTGGAATAGAGGATGTTATTCTAGGTTGTGCTAACCAAGCTGGCGAGGACAACAGAAACGTAGCAAGAATGTCTTTGCTTTTGGCAGGCTTGCCCTATTCTGTTCCTGGAGAAACAGTAAATAGGTTGTGTAGTTCAGGATTAGCTTCAGCTGTCCATGCCTCTAGAGCTATCAAGCAAGGAGAAGGGGATGTGTTTATCGCCGGCGGAGTGGAGCATATGACTAGGGGGCCTTGGGTCATCTCTAAAGTCTCTAAACCATTCGGTAGAGACGCTCAAATGTTTGATTCTAGTTTTGGCTGGAGATTTATAAATCCAGCCTTAGAGAAGCTATACGGAGTGGACGGAATGGGTGTAACTGCCGAGAACTTAGTGGAGAAATACGGAATTAGCAGAGAAGATCAAGATAAATTTGCTGCTTGGAGTCAAGTTAAGGCAGCAGCTGCCAGAGAAAATGGCAGATTAGGACAAGAAATCGTTTCGGTAGAGATTCCTCAGAGAAAGAAAGATTCTATATTCTTTAGTCAGGATGAGTTTATACGGCCAGGAAGCACAGCAGAGGTGTTGGCTAAGTTAAGGCCAGCGTTTAAAAAAGAAGGTGGTTCGGTAACTGCTGGAAATTCTTCGGGGTTAAATGATGGGGCTGCGGCTTTACTATTAGCGTCAGAAGATGGATGTAAAATACACGGATTAACTCCAAAAGCTAGAATCTTATCTAGTGCTGTAGTTGGAGTAGAGCCAAGATTAATGGGCATAGGACCAGTAGAGGCGACTAGAAAAGCGCTAAAAAGAGCTGGCTTAACGTTAGACGATATGGACATTCTAGAAATGAATGAAGCCTTTTCTGCTCAGATTCTTTCCTGCTCTAGAGCATTAGGATTAGAGGATAACGATGCTAGAATTAATCCTAATGGAGGAGCTATAGCTATCGGACATCCATTGGGAATGACAGGAGCTAGAATGTTAAATACAGCTGCGATAGAATTACACGAACAGAATAAGAAATATGCGTTAGTCACTATGTGTGTTGGCGTAGGTCAGGGATACGCTGCAATAATAGAAAAAGTATAATGGCCAATATTTTTGAGTTTAAAGGGTTTAAGCCCATTATTCATGAAAGTGCATACATTCATGAAAACGCTACCGTAACTGGCAATGTTACCATCGGAAAAGATGTTTATGTAGGCCCTGGAGCCGCCATTAGAGGGGACTGGGGAGGAATAGTAATAAAAGATGGGTGTAATATCCAAGAAAATGTTACGCTTCATATGTTCCCTGGTGTAATTATGGTTTTGGAAGAAAACGCACATATAGGACATGGTGCAGTAGTGCATGGTGCGCACATAGGTCGAAATAGTCTGGTAGGAATGAATTCTGTAATTATGGATAATGTAGACCTAGGAGAGGAGTGTGTTGTAGGAGCTTTGTCCTTTGTTAATGCAGGGGCTATAGTTCCTAGAAGAAGTCTTCTAGTGGGTAACCCAGCCAAAGTAGTAAAGCAATTGGATGATGAATTCTTTGCCTGGAAAACTAAGGGAACTAAGTTATACCAAACGCTTCCTGCGGATTGTAGAAAATACATGAAACCTTGTGAGCCACTGCGCGAAATGCCTGCTGACAGACCATCCCAAGAATCGCTTTACAACACATGGGATTCCATAAAGTAACTTATGTCAGTTTTTCATTTTAAACAGTTTTCTATAGACCAAACGGATGCTCCTTTCAAAGTAGGAACAGACAGTGTGATCTTAGGTTCATGGGTGAGCTTAACTGGAGATGAGACCGTTTTGGACATAGGTACAGGGACTGGGGTTTTAGCCCTTATGGTGGCTCAGCGAATAGCCATGGGTCATGTGCTAGCCATAGAGCCCGAAAGAGAAGCTTTCTTAATCGCGGAGCAGAACTTCATCAATTCGGAGTTTAAAAATCGTTTGGTAGCGGTGAATGAGCCGCTACAGAAAATAGTGACTTCCTCCAAGTTCGATATGATTATAAGTAATCCTCCTTACTTTATAGATTCTACTAAAAAAGCACATCCGTCTGCTTCTAGAGCAAGACATACGGTAGCTCTTACTTTTTCAGAAATAATAGAGTTTGGCTTTCATCATCTTACAGAATCGGGAAGATTAAATGTCGTTCTTCCTGTGAATGAGGCTAAGATTTTCGAAGAGGAAGCGTTGCAACGCGGCTTTTATAAATCCAGAGAACTCCTCGTTTCTTCATTTGAAGGCTCTGTAGTTAAGAGAAAGTGCACAGAATATGCGTTAGAAAAAGGAGCGTTTGTGGAAGAGCAGTTACACATTAGAGACAGGGAGGGCAACGTTTACTCAGAAGAGTATAGAGCGCTTACTAAGGAATACCACACTCGCTTTTAATTTCTCAAATCATTTTTTTATAAAGTCCAGCGCTAGTATTTTTCAAGCTTAGATCGACACACTTATTATGAAAGTAATGAAGATTTTAGTTTAAAGTCTGCTCAATAAGTCAGCAGGAAAAGACTGAACATAAAAATGACTGATATAATCAGCCATTCTTGAGTATTTTTCAGGTTAGTTTTAAGCGCCTAGAATGTGCTTAAGCTCACTTATTTGACTTTCCCATAGTGCTTTAGACTCTTCCATTTCGTCTGCCTCAGCAAAATCTGTAACGATGATAGCTCTCTCGTTAGTCATGGCATCTATCTTTATTCTAAGTTCGAAATAAGTTTTCAGTCCTTCTTTTGCATCACTTAACCACTGAAACTTTACGAATTCATCTCTTTTTTTAGTGAGTAGTTTAGCTTGTTCTTGAGATCCTTCCCATAAGAATGTAAAGACATCAGACTTGATATTAACATCATCTGAAAACCATTCCGATAGGCCACTAGGTGTGGATAGGCAGTTGTATATAATTTTCGGTGAAGCATTCACTAAAAACTCCATCTCATATTTTTCCTTCTCCATTGAATTTGCTTTTTTAGCCGGCGCGCAAAATACGTAAATTATCTGGATTGAATGTGCTAAAGAAACCTAATATTATTTAGGCTTGGTCCATAGAGAATTCACGAATTGTGATTTTTTGGAGCTTTTAGAAATATTTGTTTAAAATAACTCAGATAGAAAGCGTCATTTTTGGGCTCAATACTATGCAAATTAGAATTTAATATTATCTTTGCCGCCCGATTTGGACTGAACCGGAAGTATGGCGAGGTAGCTCAGCTGGTTAGAGCGCAGCATTCATAATGCTGAGGCCGCGAGTTCAAGTCTCGCTCTCGCTACAGTGCGAAAAGCCCCATTAAATGGGGCTTTTTTGTGTCTTGTCGCTTTGATTCTAGAGGGCATTCCTATTCCAACTCGCTAAGATTCGTTAGAATCCTCTCAGCTATCATTTGAAGGATACGCTTATTATATTCAGAAGGAAGCTTATAATATTCGTGTGCTTCTGCATATTTCATCATTCCTAAGATCATTCCACAGTAAATAGTTCTGAGTCGCTGGTTTTTATTCAGGCTTACCTGTACGAACTTTTTTCTTTTTTCTGCTGAGTTTTCTAAAAACGAACGACCAGTTTTATTAATAAAGCTTTTGAAAACGAGAATTATTAACGGGTGTTGAAGTTTAATGATAGGTCTTATTGTGCTATTCTGAAACCTCTCTGCCTGCGTGAGTTTGGTTTCGAGTATTTTTTCTGGCAATAGGGGTCTTAAGCTTTCTAGTTGCTGATCTCTTTCATTAATCATATGGTGAAACTACTTTAATTTGTTCACCAAGTTGTCTCTTGACCTATACCTTGTAAAGCTCTTATTTTTTTGGTGCAGGAGTTAGCGGAGATTCCAAAGTGTTACTCTCAGGATTTGCAGCCTTCCCAAAAACTTGCTGGAGTAATGTTCCCTCATTTCTAAAGCGCTCTTTTAAATAATAGCCTTCTTTACCGCAGTTCATCTTAAACTTAGAATAAATAGACACCTTAGTATCTGGATGTATTTTCAGCATAAAATAAAGCAGAGAATCTTTGGGGAGATTAGCCTCTAAGGAGGCTATAGAATCTGCCATACTTTCCACGTTCATGCTCTTTTCCGTAAAGGATAAGGAACCCAAAGAGTCTATTTTGAAAAACGAAAGAGAATTTAAAACCTCGTCCTTAGACGAGGTTTTGTTGTCTGATTTTTTTTCTTCAGAGGTGCTGTAACAACTGAATAAGAGCACTGAGCAAAGAGCAAATGCAATGATTTTCATTACTTCGTTAGTAAATCATCCATCGTTTCTATGGCTACACTGTGGTAATTAGGTCTAGCTTTCTTGTAAATCTCTCTAGCTAAAGCTATTCTTCCAGTCTCTTTGAATGCTTTGTAAAGAGGAGTAAGGAATTTTCTTCTTCCTACAGAAACTAAGAATTTATCGGCTCTATTAAATGAAGCCTCATAGTCTCTATAAATACTCTGCTCTAACCATTCGAACAGCACTTCGTTATTTCCAATGTTCGTGATGTCAAAAGCCGCATCTAACTTCGTCATAAACGGAGCTTTTAATGCTTCAGGGAGTTGGCTTAAGAATCTTACTTTCTCTTGGTATTTCCATTCTCCCCATGGGATAGTAGAAACAGTAGAATCATCAGTCATAGAAGCCGCTAAGGCATCCACCTTAGTCATCTTATCTGAGTCTATTTTAGGCATATTGGCAGGAAGTCCTTTTCCATAAATCCACGCCTGTATATCGAGCTCTTTAGCTTCCTCTTCAGAAAGTAGGTTCGCCATTAAGTAATCGATGAATCGCTCTGTATCCATCACCTGAAAAGAATGCGCAGTGAAGTAGTCCTTTAAGAATTTATCGAATCTCTCTCTACCTAGTTTCTCTTCCATTAGACGTAAGAAAAAATATCCTTTGTCATAGGCTATGGCAGTCATTCCATCATCAGGACTTCTTCCTGCTAAGCTTAATTTAAGCTCTGTATCTTCAGGGTTATCTCCACTTAGAATTTCCTCGTTTTCAGATATAAGTCCCTGTTGAGAGAGAAGTGCCAGCATCTCAGAATACTCTCTTCCGTAGACAGCCTCCATAATTCTCATTTCGAAGTAAACCGTGAATCCTTCATTCAACCAGAAATCATTCCAAGTAGAATTGGTTACCAAGTTTCCGCTCCAGCTATGCGCTAGCTCATGGGCTATAAGAGAAGTTAACGATCTGTCACCAGCTATAATAGTAGGCGTAGCAAAAGTCAATCTAGGATTCTCCATCCCACCAAAAGGGAAGGCTGCAGGAAGTACGATTACATCATACTGATCCCAGACATATTTACCGTAAAGTTTTTCAGCTTCTACCAGCATTTCATCCATCTCTTGGAATTCATAATGAGCAGCTTCTATCATGTCTGGTACAGCGTATACACCAGTTCTGTCTCCTATAGCTCTATATTCCACATCTCCCACGGCCAAAGCCAATAAGTAACTAGGAATAGGCTGGTCCATTTTAAACGTATACACACCAGTATCATTTTTCTCTGTGGGATTCTCAGCACTCATTAGCGCTAGCAAATCTTTTCTCACTTTTACAGTAGCATTATACGTGTATCTAACTCCAGGACTATCCATACAAGGAATCCATGTTCTAGCTAGTATTGCTTGACTCTGAGAGAACAAGAATGGCTTTTCACCATCTACCCATAGCAGCGCTCCAGCGTCTGGGCTGGTTTTATAAGCTACGGTAACCTGCTTGGTCTCAGCAGAAATAGGAATAGTCAGTGCGCGACCTAACAAAGGGTTGTCTTCTCCTAACTCGAATGCCGATTCTTTTCCGTCTACAGTTATTTTATAATCCGTTAAATCTTTCACATCAAAGATTACTTTCTTGGCGTCATCCGCATTGGTCAAATCGAAGGTAGCAGTAGCCGTAATGATTCTAGTTTTGAAGTCTACTTCTGCGTCCCATGATAAATGCTTCACACGACTTTCATTCGGTGCAGAGTGCGAGTGATGATCTTTCACTAGTTTGTTCATAGCTATTCTTTTTTGGATATTGGTTTTATCTTCTTTTTTATCAGACACTGAACAATGGCTGAATACCAGCACTATAGCACATAATGCTGCCAATAGAGAATTCGATGTTTTCATAAGCTTATTTCGATAATTTAAAGTGTGCAATTTAGTGATTACTCTTGCTTGATTTTAATCGTTCCTTTTCTAGACTCTAGATAGACTGCAGGTCTACTAAGTTCTTATACACGCCATCTTTAGTTAAAAGCTCAGCATGGGTTCCTTGTTCAGCTATTCCTCCATCTTTTATTACGAGTATTCTATTGGCCTTTTGTATAGTGCTAAGTCGGTGGGCTATTACTAGAGAAGTTCTGTTCTGCATTAGGTTATTAATGGCATCCTGAACTAATTTTTCACTCTCAGTGTCCAGTGCAGATGTAGCTTCATCTAAGATAAGAATAGGAGGGTTTTTGTACACTGCCCGCGCTATAGAGAGGCGCTGTTTCTGACCGCCAGAAAGCCTGCTTCCAGATTCACCCACGTTGGCGTTCGTCTCACCGTCCATGTCTTTAACGAACTCCTGCGAATTGGATATTTCTAATGCCTTTTTAAGCTTGACTTCGTCTATATCTTGGTGGCCTAAGGCTACATTTTTTCTCACCGAATCATTAAAGAGGATAGAGTCCTGAGTGACTATTCCCATAGCCGCTCTTACGCTTTTAGTCTTTAATGATTTTATAGGTTTGCCGTCTATAAGGATTTCCCCTTCTGTTACCTCATAGAATCTAGCCAGTAGATTAGCCAGTGTTGATTTCCCGCCTCCGCTTGGGCCTACTAGTGCTATGGTTTCTCCCTTCTTTATGGTAAGATTTAACCCCTGAATGAATTTTTCTGTACCATAAGAAAAGCCCACGTTTTTAAATTCTATTTGATCACTAAACGTATTCATTTCAGTAGCATCGGGTGAATCTTTAAGGTGGTCTATAGAATCCGTTATTTCTCTAATTCTATCTAAAGAGGCTGCTCCCTTATTTAGCTTGAAAAATGAATTGCTAAGCTCTTTGGCAGGTTGAAGGATTTGACTAAATAGGACCAGGTAGCTAATAAAGAACTTGCCATCCAGTGCATTGGAATCGTCTAGTACGATACTTCCGCCTATGTAGAGCACCACTGCGATTACGAGAAAAGAGAGTGTTTCACTAAAAGGAGAGGAAAGGTACTCCCGCTGGTAAAGCTTCTTCATGAGCTTGGTGAATATACCGTTGGTCTCGTCAAATTTCTCTTTGAAAGCGTCTTCAGCGTTAAACGCTTTAATGATTCTCGTTCCCGAAAGAGTTTCCTCTATGACGCTTACGACTTCTCCTAGTCTTACTTTACTCTTCTTGGCCGCTCCTTTTACAGATTTGGCTACTCTAGAGATGAAAAATCCGCTGATAGGGAGGAAAATGAAAGCGAAAAGAGTAAGCTCCATATTCATCCAAAACAGCATGGAGATATATAGTATCATAAGAATAGGAGACTTTAACAGCCCGTTAAGTACTCCAACCGTGGAAATTTCTACTTCATTGATGTCATTGGTTATTCTAGAAATCAAGTCTCCTTTTTTCTCTTCAGAAAAAAAGGAGAGCGGAAGAGAAATAATAGTATCGTACATCTCCTTTCGTAAATCCTTTATCACATAGGCCCTGAGAGTGCCTACATTCATTAAAGAAAGGTAAAGCACGGCATTCTTAATGAGCGTATTAGCTACGATGAACAGGCACACATATACGAGTGTTTGTAGCGGTCCTACTTCTAAAAGAAATGTAGTGAAGTGGTGGTTAAATACCGCCATCCAATAATCTCCAGAGAAATGATCCAGTTTAGTAGGAAGTGGCTGAATTTCTTTACTCTGCTCGAATAAAATAGTAAGGAAAGGAACGACTGCTAGAAAAGTAAAAATAGACAGCACTGCGAAAATGATAATGTAGAACACATTGAGAATAACTTTCCCTTTGTAGTTTCTAAGTAGATGCAGTATGTCTTTTATGTTTTTCATTTATTTGATCTCAGGCAGGTATCCAGTATAGTTGTGTGGAGTGATTTTTTTCAACTCTTCTTTTACTTTTTCCGTTATATCTAGCTCGTTTATGAACTCTATCAAGCTAGCCTGAGTTATTTTATCATTCCTTCTTGTTAGGTCTTTAAGAGCCTCGTATGGTTTAGGGAAATGCTCTCTTCTCAAAATATTTTGGATAGCTTCTGCGCATACAGCCCAGTTATTATCTAAATCCCGTTCTAAAGATGCTTTATTTAGTAATAGCTTGTCCATTCCTTTTAACGTAGAAGTGTAAGCTATTAGCATGTGGCCTAAAGGAACACCTACATTCCTAAGAACGGTGCTGTCTGTAAGATCTCTCTGTAAACGAGAGATTGGAAGTTTGGCGCTAAGGTGCTCTAGTATAGCATTGGCCAGTCCTAGGTTTCCTTCAGAGTTCTCGAAGTCTATAGGGTTTACTTTATGAGGCATAGCGCTAGATCCTACTTCACCCTCTTTTATTTTCTGCTTGAAGTAGTCCATGCTTACATAAGTCCATACATCTCTGTTAAAGTCTATAAGAATGGTGTTTATCCTTTTCATGCAGTCAAATAAAGCAGCTAAATTATCATAATGCTCAATCTGGGTAGTGGTTTGTGATCTAGTCAATCCCAGGTTGTTCTCCACGAAATCATTTGCCCATTCTACCCACGGAGTGTCAGGAAAGGTTACTTTATGGGCGTTTAGGTTCCCTGTGGCTCCGCCAAACTTGGCCGAGAAAGGAAGTTCTTTTAACTGAGCTACTTGAAGCTGTAATCTCTCTGAGAATACGTAGATTTCTTTTCCTAAGGTAGTAGGAGAGGCTGGCTGACCATGAGTTTTAGCAAGCATGGGTATATGCATCCATTCGGTAGCCTTTGCATTTAATGCCTTTACTATATCTGCAAGAAGTGGAATCACTGTATCGCCTATTCCTTCCATTAGACTGAGCGGAATAGCTGTATTATTTATATCTTGAGAAGTAAGCCCGAAATGCACAAACTCTCTTACTGCTTCAAGGCCGAGATCATCTACACGTTTTTTTAAAAAGTACTCAACTGCCTTTACATCGTGATTGGTAGTACGCTCCGTGGTTTTCACTTCTTCTGCATCGGCTAAAGAGAAATCAGTAACCGCATTTCTAAGAGAAATCTTAGACTCATCAGAGAGTTCGGGAAATTGCTTTAAGCCTGTCTCAGACAGTTTGATAAAATACTCAACCTCGATGTGTATTCGGTACTTAATTAGCGCATATTCAGAGAAATAATAGCTTAGACTTGAAGTTTTACTTTGATATCTTCCGTCTACAGGAGTTGTGGCTGTGAGTGGAGTTAAATCCATGGATGTGTTTCTAAAAATTTCGAAGATACAAATCTATGATTTCTAATGGTTTTCAGCAGTGTATTTGGTTAACTACCGTTAACAATTATCTTAAAGTTTCCCACTCAATTGAATTTATCTGTTTTCTCATGTAAGAAAACATCCTTCGATTTTTTGGCGTGAAATTGAATATTTAAGATTACCTCTTCTACACCTTGTTCGAATAGTGCTGTTTGGATAGCGAGAATTAAGTTTTGTAACGCCTCAAGACTTCCTTCCACAACCGTAGAAAAAGGAGTGACTTTATAGCGCAGGCCAGAAGACTGAATAACGGCTATAGCAGTATCTATATGTGCATAGGCAGATTCAGTATTGATGGGAATTACCTGAATAGAAAGATTCTGAATGTTCATATGGCAAATGAACTAAATACACCGGAATATCTAGCTACCTTCTAAGCTTTCTTTGAGTTGATCAAGGTATCTAGAATATTCGTCTAATGTTTTGGATTTTCTTAGCTTTTTAATGATTCTGGTTTCATCTATTAGCCAGCCATGCTCAAGATATTCCCAATAACTTCCCATTTTTTGGATGATTTGTTTTTCTCCTTTGAGCTTCACGGTAAAATCATCTAGAAGCGTATCGTGGTATTTAAAGAATACTTCTACTGCATCCTCGGGATACTCCTCTGTATCTTCTTTTATCATCTGCGCCAGAAACGGGTCTGCTAAAATCCCACGTCCTATCATCCAGTGACCTAAGGAAGGAAATCTGCGTTTCAACGCTTTGTAGGTTCCCACAGAGGTTATGTCACCATTGTAATACATCTTATGCCTGGTGGAATCTAAACTGTGCTGAAACGAATCTAAATCTACTCCTCCTTTATACAACTGTTTCCCTATTCGGGCATGAATGGCCAAGTTCTTTAATGGAAATTTATCTAGAATAGGCAATACCTCTAAAATTTCTTGTGCATTGTGGTATCCCATTCTCATTTTCATAGAGACGGTGATGTCTGTCTCTGCGTGAACCCGTTCCAGTATATGTTTTATCCTCTGGGGCTCGGCGATAAGACCTGAGCCCATAGAGCGGTTTACCACCATAGGATACGGACAGCCTAAATTCCAGTTGAGTTCCTTATAGCCATATTGCTGTATGAATTTTACTACGTAAATAAATTCATCGGCATTATTGGTCATTATCTGAGGGATAACCTCTAACGTATTATTATTTTTAGGGAGTATATCTGTCGCATAATTAGGCTTTATAACTAACTTTCCGTCTAATCGAATATATGGCGAGTAAAACGTATCTATTCCTCCAAAATAATGGTGAAAAGCATTCCTGAACCTAAAATCAGTAAAGCCTTGAAGAGGAGAGGAGAGTAGGGTAATAGACATTGAGGTGCGAAAATCGGGGTTTTTATACATTGATCATTTCCAAACTCAATTTTTTTTCCTGGTTCTACTTGCAACTTTTATAGAAAAACATTCGTCTTCAGAGCGAAACCTTTAAATTAAATCATGAAAAATAAAATATTGATGCCCTATTTGTTATTTGCTATTTGTTTTATTATCAATTCTTCATTGATTTCACAGACTTGCTTGCCTGATGGAATTACATTCTACTCCCAGACTGATGTCGCTAATTTCTCTCTTAACTACCCAGACTGTAATTCTATAGAGGGAAATGTGAAAATTCAAGGAAATATAGATTTCACAGGGTTAGAACAGATTACTACCATAGAAGGGGGTATTATTTGTAACGAATGTTCGGGGTTCGAAAACTTTCAGGGGTTAAATAACCTCACGTCATTGGGATTCTTGTCTTGGGATGAGGGTGCTAATTTTAGCTTTTCGGGTTTAGAGTCTCTTGTTCATGTCGGTGAAAGTATATCTCTTGACGAAGCTAGCTTTGATAGTTTCGCTGGAATGAGCGCCTTAGAGACAGTAGGAGGAGACTTCACAATCAGTGAATGTATATTTGATGCTTTTAATGGTCCTGTGCTTCTAGAGAGTATAGGCGGCAGCCTAATTCTACAAGAGACTTCGGACCTTACGTCTATTAACTCATTATCAAACTTAATTTCTATAGGAGATGGATTAGTGATTGACGAGAATGATGATTTAGTAGCTATTATGGGATTAAGCCAGGTAAGTTCTTTGGGTGGTGAGTTGCATGTTACAGATAACCCTGTTTTAGCTTCATTATCTGGGTTAGATATGATTACATCTATTGGCGGGGATCTCTTTATAGAAGAGTGTCATTTGTTGGAAAACCTCAATGGATTAGATAATATTATCTCTATGGCTGGTGCTATCTCTATCTCAGAAAATGACAATATCACAGACATATTAGGAATAGCTCAAATTAACTCTGAGAGTATTACAGAGCTTCAGATAAACCTTTGTCCTCAACTTTCCTTTTGTTCGGTAGCAAGCGTTTGTGGATTTCTTAATATCAGTACAGAGTTTTCCTTATTTGGAGAGAATCTAGCGGACTGTAATACACCAGATGAAATTTTGGCCAATTGCGGGTTGAACTCAATTACAGAGGAAGACAATGCAGTCTTTTCTTTAATGACTAACCAAGTTATCAATGAATTGGTGATCCAATCTAATAAAAAACATGCGTTTATAATTTTGGATTCTATGGGTAGAGTCGTTAGAGAGTTCGCTCATACAGGAACACCAATAGATGTTTCGGTGCTTTCTGCAGGATCTTATTTCATTCGCGCGGAGGGTATTGAAGGAAAAGCTTTAAGATTTCAGAAAATGTAAAAACTAGTGGTAGTTACCGCTCAGTTTTACAAACAGAATTATAGAGAAAAAACCCCTTGATAATTGCAAGGGTTTTTATTTTGTAATGGTTTATGGCGGTAGGATGAATTTATTCTTTACTAAGCCAATCCCTCTTAATTTTTTTCATTCGTCTTTTATTCTTGCCTAAATCGCTATACCCTATTCTAGATGCAGATCTAAAGTGGATAAGTTTGGCTTTCGGGTCAATTAAAAACTCTACATCGTCAATAAAAATGCCAAGCTTAGTTATGAACTCATAATGGTAATAATTAGATTCTTGTTTAACTAACATAGCGTAATCATAACTAGCAATCAACCTTTCTAGTTTTGTAGCGGCTTGTTTAGTGTCAACTGTAAAACGAATGGGGTCCACTTTCTTTCTTGAGTTGTCATCTTGTGTGCAGACACAGTTAGGAGATTTAGGGCAAGGTTTTAATTTTTCCACAGGCGATTTGTTTAGGTAGAAAGGAACAATTAAAAATGGCCAAATAGTCAGTAAGCCAATAAGGGAAAGTTTCATTTAGAAATAGGGGAGTTATTGAAATTGGATTCTGTGAGTTTAATTTTAAGGGTTAAGCTAATTTCCGGTTTACTTGGTTGTGTGTTGGTCTGTGATATTAATTGTTTGAAGTCAATTTTAATAAGTAGTTTCCATTGAAACTAACTTCAAAGACCCATTTCCTTTCCTCGGGAGATCATAAAGTCCATAGCAGCATCTTTCTCGTTAGGGATTTTTCCGCTCAGGATGGCGTCTTTTATTTCTTTTTTGAGTTCACCGATTGCTTTACAAGGCTTAATTTTAAAAGTCTTCATAATCATTTCTCCAGTCACAGGCGGCTGAAAATTTCTTAATCTATCTCTTTCCTCTAGTTGTACTAACTTGATTTCTACTAAGTCGTAGTTTTTCAAGTATTTCTTCACCTTTGTCTCATTCTTAGAGGTGATGTCGGCTTTGCATAGCTTCATTAAATCATCAATGTCATCTCCAGCATCTACAAGCAATCTTCTAAGGGCAGAATCCGAAATCTCCTCCTTGGTAAGGGCGATGGGGCGGAGGTGCAGCAGAACTAACTTTTGAACGTACTTCATTTTCTGATTCAGCGGGAGCTTTAATTTCTTGAAAATCTCAGGAACCATTCGCGCTCCTAAGTCTTCATGCCCATGAAAAGTCCATCCGTGGTCCTTGTGAAATCTTTTCGTAGGAGGTTTGGCTATATCATGCAGAATAGCAGACCATCTTAGCCACAAGTCGTCTGTGTTTTCACACAGGTTATCTAGTACTTGAATAGTGTGAAAGAAATTATCCTTATGGCCCTGTCCGTTTTTATATTCTACGCCTCTCAGCGCAGCCATTTCTGGAAATATATAATCTAATAGTCCAGTAGAGTTTAATAATTTAAACCCTCTAGAAGGCACCTTAGAAAGGATAATTTTATTCAACTCATCAGCGATTCTCTCTTTGGTGATAATGTCTATTCTCTCCGAATTATCCTTAATACTAGAGAATGAGCTTTCTTCTATCTCAAAATCGAGCTGCGTAGCAAAACGAATAGCTCTCATCATTCTCAATGGATCATCACAATAAGTGGTATCTGGGTCTAGAGGAGTTCTAATGATTTTATTCTCTAAATCTTCTAATCCATTAAAAGGATCTATAAGCTCACCGAAATTTTCTTTATTCAGCGAAATAGCCAATGCGTTAATTGTAAAATCTCTTCTTTTTTGATCTTCTTTTATCGTTCCGGATTGCACTACTGGGTTTCTGCTGTCTTTAGAGTAACTCTCACTTCTAGCGCCTACGAACTCAAGTTCTAAATCACCCGTTTTAAAGGCGGCTGTGCCATAAGTTTTAAAAAGAGTTACCTTTTTGACATTTAGGGCTTTGGCGGTGTCCTGAGCCAGTTCCATTCCGTTTCCTTCGGTGACTATATCTATGTCTTTGGAGTCTCTTTTTAGTAAGATGTCTCTCACAAAACCACCTATAACATAAGCTTTCGCGCCTTTTTTATCAGCTATTCTTCCACAAGTGGAGAATACTTTATGTGTTATATGTTCCTTTAAATTCATGAGCTACGAAGGACAAATTTACTGTGGAAATACGGATATGTACTTTTGAAAGTAGATTGAGTGGATTAAGAATTTCTTTTCTCCAAGAATGCTTCCACATTATTAAAGATTCGATCGCCTATATCTTCTTGGTTAGATTTAATAAATTCACTTCCAGTCACTTTTTCAAACAGTTCTATGTATCTAGAGGTAATTAATTGAACAAATTCTTCAGGTATAGCTGGCATAGATTGTCCGTCTTTTCCCATAAAGTTGTTTTCCATTAACCACTCTCTAACGAATTCTTTACTGAGTTGCTTTTGGGGTTCATTGTTCGCTTGTCTCTCGGCATAACCATCAGCATAGAAATAACGGGAAGAATCAGGAGTGTGAATCTCATCCATCAGGGTAAGGGTTCCATTTCTCATACCGAACTCATATTTCGTATCTACTAGAATTAATTCCTTTTCTGCGGCTATTTGAGTTCCTTTTTCAAATAAAGCTCTGGTGTATACTTCTAACTGATTGAATGTTTCTTTATCTACTATTCCTTGCGCTATTATTTCTTCTTTAGAAATATCTTCGTCATGTCCTTCTTCAGCTTTAGTAGCCGGTGTTACAATGGGTTCAGGGAATTTATCATGCTCTTTCATTCCTTCTGGCATAGTTACCCCGCAGATAATCCTTTCGCCAGCGTTATATAGTCTCCAAGCATGGCCCGTTAAATAGCCTCTAATCACCATCTCTAACATGATAGGCTCACATCGATAACCAATAGCCACGTTAGGGTCTGGAGTGTCAATAAGCCAGTTAGGAACGATGCATTCTGTAGCCTTAAGAAACTTGGTAGCTACTTGATTTAGCACCTGGCCTTTAAATGGAATAGCAGCTGGTAATATGTGGTCAAAAGCTGAAATTCTATCTGATGCCACCATCACTAGTAAGTCATCTTCTAAAAAATATACATCCCTTACTTTTCCATTGTATACCTTCTCTTGTCCGGTGAAATTGAAATTTGTTTCTTTGATTCCCATTTAGTCTACTCTTTTTAAATAAATGAAGGAAGTGTCGGTTCTAGAGAACGTCTGTATCCAGTTCATTTTATCGTCTTTAAATTTCTTTATGAATAATGTGTCCACATTTTCTTCTAGGACAGAATTATTATTAATAACTAGCTTTTCTCTGTACTCATCCCAATACCACGTACCTGTTTTTGAACTTTTCGTAAACCCAGAGGTTACTCTTACGGTAAAGTCTTTCTTAAATTCATAAGTCGTGCTTTTTGCTCTTTTATTCAGTTCAGTTTTTTCAGTTTTATTAAAAACGTTAAGGCTATGATCGAATTTAATGACCCGCCACTTTCCTACGAGTTTCTCAGGAATGTTTGCATTGCAATACCCAAACAACAGAATCAGGAGAAGGAGTTTAATCAGTTTCAAATGCCTCTATGATTTTCTTTACTAGTCTATGTCTAATGACGTCTGTGGCAGTTAATCGAACAACTGATATTCCTTCTACGTCTGATAATCTTTCTAAACCTTCTATGAGACCAGATTTTTGATGTCTTGGTAAATCTACTTGGGTGACATCTCCAGTAATAATGAATTTAGCATGTTTTCCCATTCTGGTTAAAAACATTTTCATCTGCTGGACAGTGGTGTTCTGTGCTTCATCTAAAATAACGAATGCATTATCCAAAGTTCGCCCTCTCATAAATGCCAGAGGAGCTACTTCTATAGTTCCGTTTTCTATGTACTCTTCTAATTTCTCATGATGGATCATATCTCTCAGTCCATCATAAAGGGGCATCATATATGGGTCTAGTTTTTCTTTCATGTCTCCAGGAAGAAACCCAAGATTTTCTCCAGCCTCTACAGCGGGTCTTGTAAGTATTATTCTCCTAACTTCCTTCTTTTTTAATGCTCTTACGGCCAGCGCGACAGCCGTGTATGTCTTCCCTGTTCCAGCAGGACCCACGGCAAAAAGCATATCGTCTTTTTCAGAACGAGAAACCATTAATCGCTGATTTTTTGTACGAGGTTTTACTCTTATGCCGCTATTTCCATAAACGATAACAGCATCACTTCCCGTGTCTTTGTTGTCTTCGTCATGAGGAGATTGGGGGCCTAATATTCGTTCAATATCATTTTCCGTGAGTTGATTGTACTTTTCTATGTGCGCAAGAATGGTAGATATTTTTGAATTAAATACATCCAAGTCCGTTTGATCCCCAAAAGCTTTAAGGCTATTTCCTCTAGCGACTAATTTCAATTTAGGAAAACTTTGTCTGATAATCTTAAGCTTAGCTCCTCTAATTCCAAGTAAAACAGTGGGTTCAGGAAGGTTTATTATTATTTCTAATTCGTGCAATTTTTACTATTCTTGTTAAAAGATGAATGTGCAAAATAAGCCAAGATTAAGCGGTTTTTAGCTGTTTTAGTAAGCTATTTTTGAAACCTTAATGAACAAGTCATTTTTATGGCCATAATCACTCTAATTTCAGACTTAGGAAAAGAAGACCATTATCTGGCCTCTGTAAAAGGCGCTATATTTACTGGAGCTCCAGATGCGAGGGTGGTGGATATTTCTCACACGATTAGGCCATTCGATATTTATGAGGCCTCTTATGTTTTAAAGAGTTGTTACTCTCATTTCCCTCAGGGAACTATACATGTCGTCTCTGTGAATGATGTTTTAACAGAAAGCCATGATCATGTAGTGTTAAAGTATGACGGTCATTATTTTATCGGAGCAGATAATGGTGTGTTCTCTATTTTGATGGAGAAAAGAGAGGTGGAAATATTTTCGTTGAACGTTCCCTTAGAATTTGACTTCGAAACATTCCCATTAAGAAATAGGTTTGTGACAGCAGCGTGCCATTTAGCTAGAGGAGGAACTCCAGAAGTGATAGGTAAGCGTGTAAAAGAAATGATGGGGGCGGAGCTCTTTAAGCCGCTTTTAGAGCCAAATGTAATAAGAGGTCAGGTGATATATGTAGATGGTTATGAAAATGTTACTACCAATATCACCGAGCAGACATTTAGAGATATAAAGAAAAGCCGAGATTTCAGAATAAACTTAGTGAGAAGTCAGGAGGTGATTAAAAAGATAGTCACTTCTTATACTGATGTAGCTCCGGGAAGAGCTTTAGCCATATTTGGCGGAGCTAATTTGTTGGAGATAGCTATAAGCAAAGGAGCTCCTAGAATGGGTGGAGGTGCTCATAGTTTATTAGGATTAAGAATAAATGATACTATAAGGATCGAATTTGAATGATAGTAAGGATAGTAAAAATGACCTTCGAGGCTTCTAAAGTTGAGGATTTTAAGAAGATGTTTGAGGAGAAAAAAGAGCACATAAGAGGTTTCGAGGGTTGCCAGCGTCTTGAGCTTTTGAGGGATTCTTCTGATTCGAATATATTCTTTACTTACAGTTTCTGGAATAATGCTGAAAACTTAAAAAGTTATAGACATTCCAACCTTTTTAAGGAAACATGGAAGTTTACTAAATCATTATTCTCAGATAAGCCTGAGGCTTGGAGTTTAAAACAAGAGGTGGTTTTGTCATGATAGTTTCCTGCTATTTTTAAGAGTTAAATTAAGGAAGAAGTGGAGCGGTTGGTTAATATTGCAACGCGGATAAAAACATAATTTATGTGGGCATTATTTAAAAAAGAAATTAGTTCGTTCTTGAACTCACTTATTGGCTATGTGGTAATCATAGTGTTTCTGTTGTTAAACGGATTATTCATTTGGATTTTCCCAGGCGATATGAATGTTTTAGACATGGGCTATGCCACACTGGATGGATTATTTTCTATAGCTCCTTGGGTGTTTATGTTCTTGATTCCAGCTATAACTATGAGAATGATAGCAGAAGAGAAGAGAAGCAGAACGCTAGAGCTTCTTGTGACTAGGCCAATAACGGATTTTCAAATAGTAATTTCTAAATTTCTAGCGGGGATTTCTTTAGTGATTATCTCCTTAATTCCCACTTTAGTCTATTATTTTTGTGTGTATTACATAGGAGAAACCGAAGGAAATATAGACAGAGGAGGCACTTTAGGGAGTTATCTAGGATTGATATTTTTAGCTGGTGGATATGTAAGTATGGGGATATTTTCAAGTTCTCTTTCGGAAAATCAAATTGTAGCTTTTTTGTTGGCGGTAGTAATGTGTTTTTTTATGTTTATCGGGTGGGAGAGTATCAGTGATTTTTCTCAGCTCGGAGGTTTAGAGAGTTTTGTTATAGGAATAGGGATTAATGACCACTATAAATCGGTAAGTAGGGGGTTACTGGACAGCAGAGATGTTCTGTATTTTATTGCGCTTATAAGTGTGTTTTTATTGGGGACTATAACAGTTTTAAAAAGTAGAACGTGGTGAGAAAGTCAAATGATATAGTAAGGTTTTTACTGAGTACTTCTATCTTAATTGTTATAGCGGTGGTATTGTCTTTTAAGTTTTTTAAATTAGACTTAACGGAAGAAAATCGTCATTCGTTAACCGACCAGACCATAGAGACTTTAGCCAACTTAGAAGAGCGAATTTTCTTTAAGGTTTATTTGACAGGAAATATCCCTTCGGAGTATAAAAAACTCGAGAAGGCCATAGAGGAGAAACTAGACGAATTTAGAGATTATTCAGACGATAGAATAGAGTATGAATTCGTTAATCCATATATCAGTGATGATGAGAATGAGAATAATAAGTTCTGGGAAAAGCTCTACGATGGGGGAGTTAAGTTTAGTAATATAGAATACCGAGAGAATGGAGTTAAGCAGGATTTAGTTCTGTTTCCGGGAGCTTTTATGAATTATAAAGGAATAGATTATCCTATTAATTTTCTTAAAAGTTCTTCTAAATCAGGGGCCGGACAAGATATGGTAAATGCCAGTATTACTAATTTGGAGTATGAGCTGATATCTAAAATAATCCAGTACACTAGAGATGAAAAACCTAAAGTAGGAATCCTCCAGGGCCATGGAGAGTTGATGGATGTGCAGTTGGCCTCTATTCAGCAGTCCTTAAGAGAGTTTTACTTAATGGAGAGAGTCTCTCTAGACGAAAACATTAATGCGCTTTCTGAGAAGCTTCCCGTGAAGAAGTCTAGAAATCTGTTGTATGACGCTATTATCGTGGCTAAGCCGACTAAGAGTTTTAGTAAAAAAGACCAGTTTATATTGGATCAATATGTAATGAATGGTGGGAAGGTTATGTGGTTAATAGATCCTATGGCCGCAGATCTAGATAGTTTGGTTAATGGTGAGCAGGCTATGTCAGTGCCATTGAACTTAGGTCTAGAAAACATGCTGTTCGATTATGGTGTAAGAATTAATAATGATTTAATTATAGATTACAACTGTGCCCCTTTAGAGGTAGATGGCGGCCCCATGGGTGATAAACGTAAGAAAATGTTAGTGCCGTGGTTCTATAGCCCTCGATTATTTGTAGATTCTGTTTTAGATCCCTATCATCCTATAAACAAGAATTTAAATAACATTATAGCAGAATTCGCTAGTAGCATAGATACTATTCAGAATGATGTCACTAAGACTGTTCTTTTGACTTCTAGCGAAGTTTCTAGAAGATTAAAGTCTCCAGTGCGAATAAACATAAACATAGCGCAGTTTGGATTTGAGTATTTCGATAATAAGTCTACTCTTAACTCGCATAGCCCTATAGCCGTTTTATTGGAAGGGGAGTTTTCTTCGACATTTAGAAATAGAGGTGTTTCTGATACAATCATTAACAGCGCAGATATAGCTTATAAATCGGTAAGTATACCTAATGCCATGGTTGTAATTTCTGATGGAGATATTATAAGAAATGATTTATATCCTGGTGAGAATGGCTACAAGCCCTTTCCATTAGGTTTTGACCCAATACAGCGTGTTATAGCCTATGACAATACCGAGTTTCTTATGAACTGTATGAATCATTTATTAAATGACAATGCAGTAATATCTTTAAGAACTAGAACATTTAAGAGTAGACTTCTCAATAAAGCTAAAGTAGAGCAGAATGAAACGTTACTTAAATTCCTGAATGTAGCAATGCCTATTTTAATTGTAGGTATTTTAGGTATTATAATGTTCATTATCCGTAAAAGAAAATATTCAAAAACAGCAGCATGAAAAAGAATTTAATTCTTCTATTAGTTTTATTGGTATTGGTTGGATTAACCTATGTGTTATTTATGAATGATAGCAA
>DDEI01000005.1:49029-64050 GCA_002336675.1 Flavobacteriales bacterium UBA1958
ACTACTATTGCTTCTAATCCATTGTCAGATTTTGCTATAAGTGATACCGCTAGTGTTTCTAGAATATTTATATCAGATAAGGTCACAGGTCAGTTAGAACTAAGAAGAGATGAGTCCAAAGGGCACTGGATAGTAAATGAAAAGTACAGAGCCAAAGGGCATGCAGTGAAGTTGCTCTTAGAGGCTTTTAAAAATATAAAAATAAAAGGTCCTGTTCCGAATAAAATGAAGCCTATGGTACTTTCTAATGCTGCTAGTACAGGAAAGAAGATAGAGATTTACACCAATAGTTCTGCTGTTCCAGAGAAGATCTGGATAAGTGCTGGAAATACATCGGATCATCATGGAGATTATTTCATATTAGAAATACCAGGAGAAGGGATAAGCCCAGACCCTTTTATAGTCGACATGCCAATGTTTGCTGGTTTTTTAACAGCTAGATTTTTCACTGCTGAGAATGATTGGAGATATTCAGGTGTCTTTGATTACCCTCAATTAGAGTTCAATAAAATAAAAGTTGAGCAAAAAGACTCGCCTAGTCAGGGGTTCATACTAACTTGGGAGGGTGGAAACGAGGTTCAAGTGAAAGAATTAGTTTCTGGTATGCCTATAAGTCCATTAGATACTTTAATAGCTAAAGATTATATTTTGCGCTACAAAAAAATTCATTTAGAAACTCATAACAATTACTTACAGCCCTATCAGATAGACAGTGTTTTGAGCTTAACACCACACTGGGAGATTACAGTAACCGAGAGCTCGGGGAATGAGCAGAAATTAGACTTATTTCATTTGGCAGGTAACGGGAATTATCATGATTTTGAGGGTAATGAATTCGCTTATAACCAAGATATGCTCTATGGTACTTTGGGCGATGGAGAGCTTTTTAAAGTTCAGTATGGTCCAGTATTCAAACCTCTTCTCGTAGGCTTAGATTATTTCAAATAGATTAGCGGTGGTTAATTATTAAGTCCTGTTTAAATGAAGATACCTCGACTTTGGTAAGGTATTTATGAATTGTGTCAAAGTCTAATTGATCAGCTTTAGATCTTAGATCTTAGATACTTGGTGCCAGGCCAAATACTTTATCGTCAAGTTTTTGTAGTTCAAAATAAAGAGACTTCAGGTCATCACCTTTCTAACTATAGACTTCTATGGTCGCTCTTATTACTTGTTAAGACGGGCAATAATTTTGTCTTTGATAGAAGTGAATATATCGCTCATGTAAAAAAAGGAGACCATGAAAAATCCTAGTCGTTTTTCAAATAGAATAATCTGATTTAGGAATAGGATTCAAAAAAGTTTTCTCGATAAGAAAAGTAACTAGGTTTAAAGGCTAGTTTAAGATTATTTTTTGTGAGGTGGTTAGCAGATTATCTGAGACATTAATAAAGTATGCTCCCCTAGCTAATGAGGAAACATCAATAGAAAAGACCTCACTTAATTTAACTGTCAGGGACCTAACTAACCTTCCTGTGGTGTCTCTAATCATTATTTTCTGCCCTTCAGTTAAACCATTTATATAGAATATGGTCTTTGCAGGGTTGGGGTAGATGTTAAATACACTTATTGTGTTCTCAGAAATTCCTGTCACTAAATCTGATCCATCACAATCCTGATCTATAGTATCATCAAGAATTTCTGTTCCGTTAGGGTTAATGTCATCGTCAGTATCATCGCAGTCCAAGCTATTTAGAACATAACCGTTTGGCTGAGAACAATCCTCTACAGAAACATTAGGATTACCGAATGAGTCGTTATCATCATCTTCATAGTAAATTTGCGTAATTAGATTATCATCTATAACTCCAGAGCAGTCGTCATCTGCGTTGTTACAGACTTCGCTCATTCCCGGATTAATATTTGTATTGGCATCATTACAGTCGTTATCATTATCTGCGTATCCGCTGGGCATAAAGCATGAATTAACACTCACATTAGGATTTCCATATCCATCATCATCACTGTCTAGGAAGAAAATACTGGTAACAAAACCTTCATCTATTAATCCATCACAGTTATTATCCTTACCGTCACAGATTTCATTATTATTGGGGTTAATGTTTTCATCTTCATCATCGCAGTCATCACTGTTAGAAACATATCCCTCGGGTGCTAAACAACTAGAGGTGTAAATGTTTGGATTTCCAAAACCATCATTATCATCATCTAACCAATAAGTATTGATTATGAAGTTTTCGTCTATAGTTCCATTACAATTGTTATCTACTCCATCGCATATCTCTGGTGCGCCAGGGTAAATAGTGTCATCTCCATCATTACAGTCTCCCTCTGACACTAAGAATCCATCATCATCTAAATCTATTTCATCAAGACAAAAATCAATACTTACAGTTTCTCCAAAGTTAGGGTCATCTAAATCAAATAAAACCACTCCCTCAGCATCTGTAATAACTAAATCTCCATCTACTTCACAACTCCATTGAGAACCGAATAATCCATCTCCATAAGAATCATTTAAAACCAACGTATAGCACTCTGCTGGAATACACAACTGAACTAGGTCTGAACTACCTCCTGCTTGAAGATCTCCTTCTGAGCCAGAGTAAGTGTTTTCATTTACTTCATAGATCACTTGATTAGAACTATTTATTAGCTGCCAGCTAGTTTCAGAACCATAACAATCTAAAGTAAAGCTTAGTGTTACTTCAGCATCCAAACAAGGGTAGATACATGACCCATCATCAACTTCTGCTTCAGAATCATAATTTAAAGCTTCAGGGTCGGTACATCCGCTAATAGTTGGGTCGCTGCACGGAGCGTATGTCCCCTCTAAAGTTAGCAGGCCTGAGTTTGTAGGGTCTAGGAATAATTTGAGTTGTTCGAAATTTTGAGTTCCATTTGATGTCCAATTGTAAGACATTTTACCATACAGGTCTGGGCTAGTAGGATTATTACAGAATGAACTTCCTCCAGTTAATTGGCCTATTATTAAGCCGTCATCATTAAATATTGGGGATCCAGAAGAACCCCCTTCAGTAACTCCATGACCGTTTTCGGTAGCTGACCAGGTCACTCTCCAGTGAGAGTTGCTGGCGCTTCCCCAGGAAGTGGAGATTAAATTAGAGGTATAGGTACTTATTTTTTTGTAATCACCTGAAGGATGGTGAATTCCTACTCCAGAAGAGCTGGCTGTATTAATGGCATTCCAGCCATTGTAATAAGCATTTATAGAAGAAGGTATATCCGAATCAATTTGTGTCAGTAAAAAGTCTGATCCAGAGTTTCCTCCTCCGTCATTACTGTAAGCTATTCGTGTACTTCCGGTTATAGATTGTGTTCCTGATGCAGAGTTTCCTCCACACGACCCTGTCTGATAATTAAAATAGTAGATGTATTGGTTATACTGAGCAGGAGAGGAGGCTTCACCACAATGCCATGCTGTAAGAATGTATGGGACGCAGTTTAGGGAAGTATTATTTATTAGAGAACCGGTGCACCAACCTTGGCCTTGGTTACTTGTTAGAAGTATTCTTACTACTCCCTTTTCTTCATCGGTCCAAGAGTCACCTTCAGAGCATGCTACATTTACCTCACAAGAGCCTGAGCCTCCTCCTCTGAACTCGCCATTTACTTCAGCAAAGGCATTTCTATAGACGTAACCAATTTTTTCTATCGAAACTCGATTTTGCCCGTAATCGCTTAAAGGCTCGAACAGCTCTAAAACTACAGATTCTCCAAGAATATTTCCAGAGGCAAACAGTTCAGACGATTTGTTGTTAGCTGCAGTGAATCCTCCCAGAACCATACTCTTATCAGCACTGTATATATGCAAGATAGAATTAGTAGCTAAGTGAAAATCGTCATATAGAAAATTTAAAGCCATGGCTTCTCTAGCAGTGATTTTCAGTCTCCACACTCTATCTCCATTTGCGAGAACATGGAATGTCCCTGAATTATTAAGAGCTAAGTTAGATTCGATATATCTAGAAAACAGTTCAAGCTGACCAGAATTATCTCGATTAATGTCTTCTTGTTCTATTTCTTCAAGATCTAGTGATGGAAATTCTCTTATTTCGAATTCTTGGTTTTCGATTTCACTTAAAAGGAAAGATAATGGTGAACCTCCTACTGATTGTTGTGCGTGTATGAAAGCACATAATAGCAATAGAAGCACTGACGTATAAATTTTTTTCATGGATTATTCTTTGTGGGCCTAAGTTAACTTTTGGAGGGATTAATTTTATGTCGGAATGTTTTTTTTACTCACAGTAAGTTCCGAATAATCCGAGGAATAAGGCTATATCATTTGTGTTTACGGTATTATCATTAGTTATATCTGCGGAGCAATTAGAGCTACACCCAAAATCGGCTAATAGATAAAGTAGATCATTAACTGTGATGATTCCGTCTAAATCAAAATCAGCAAGGCATGGAGCTACCTCATTACCTACTATATCTCCATCACAGTTGTTATCTATGCCTTCTCCTGTACCAGGGGCACCTGGATAGACTGAGACATTAGTATCGTCACAATCTTGGAAATTGTTTACAACTCCTACAAAGGCCTCACAAGCTAGTACGGGATTACTCAAATTTCCAAACCCATCAGAGTCATTATCAGCATAAAAAGTCAATTGATTTTCATCAATTTCGCCATCACAATCATCATCTATTTGATTTCCGCATATTTCTGTAGATGGGAAAAAGCATGTGCCATCATTTATGGTAGCCGTATTGTCATAGTTGCAAGCTGTGTTATCAGTACAACCAGAACAAGAGCTATTATCTCCATTACAGATTCCACAATTATCTACAAATGCTGTTCCGCCACAATCTCCTAAACAGTCATCTTGTAAGCATGACCCATCATTTATGGTAGCTGCAGTATTAAAGTTACATGCTGCAGCATCTGTGCATCCTAGTGTTTCACATGTTGAGTTGTCAAAAGTCATAGTTAAAGTTGCCGTACCATTGTTCCCCTCGTAACCATCTATCAGAACAATGTATGTAGTGTTAGGCGTAAGGTCGTTACAATCGAAAACTAATTTTGACATATAAAGATCATCAGCACTATCATCATTCGCAGCAACAAGAGTCCCCTCACAATCTGAAAAAACAGCCATTTGTGTGTCTATAAGAGTACCAGTATCATCAAAAGAAGTTTCTAAAGTGATAACCGCAGGGCCATTCGGAGTAGTAAATGAATAAAAAACATCTGCTTCAATACCATTTTGATTACACCATCCAATTGTACTATTACAAGTAGTGGTAGGAACAGAGTAACCCTCGAGTATACAGGTGTTAGAGTTGTCAATTACGTTTGCTCCGATAGTTAAGGGTGTAGCATTGGCACAAACATCATTCGGTGATCCGAAAACACAAGAGCCATCATCGCACCCAGCCGAAGCATCGTAGTTGCATGCAGTTAAATTGGTGCAGCCTCCTACATTACAAGACCCATCATCACAACCTGCTAATGGATCATAATTGCAAGCAACTGAGGATGTACATCCAGGGTAAGTACAAGAGCCATCATTAGAAGTGGCGGATATATTATAATTACAAGCGGCAGCGTCATCACAACCAGGTCCATCTATTCCTGCCGAAATAGAGAAGTTCGAGTTGGATATATCAAAGAAGATATTCCCATTTGCTTTTACCTTTATTCTGGCTAACGAAGTAGCTATATTAGGAACATTTATTACTTGAGTTCCGTCATTGGCTGTTCCTGCTAAGATGAGAATAGGATAAGTAAGTCCACCATCTGTCGATAAATAGATATCTACTAGACTACAAAGTATTGGACTAGCATTGGTATTAGCTACATCCCATGTAACCGTGGTATTTGTATTTCCAGTTAAACTTTGACCTCCATTTGGAGCTTGAAGAATAAATGGTCCACCTACATCTGAAACGTTAATGGACATTTGATTATCATTTACGCCACCACCACCAGCTCTGTTATCTCTAGCAGTGCATCTAAAAGTTAAACTTCTAGCATAGGTTGGTAGCATTTCTCCAATCACAGTCGTGTTATTTACTAAGTCAGTTATTCTAGGAAATGTTCGAGTAGGGGAGGCAGTGCCCGTCCAACTTCTAAATATTGGTTGATTTCCAGTTGGATTATTGAAAGCAGATGTGCTTCCAGTGCTAGGTCCTAAATCATATTCTTCCCAACAATAGGTTAACCCATCTCCGTCAGGGTCGCTTCCTGTTGCAGTAAGTTCAAAAGGTGTAGAAATGGGAATAAAAACTCCGTCTTGAGCATTATCCACATTAATAGTGGGAATTCCATTTCCTGTGTTTGTTATTGCAGCACAAGAATTTCCATTTCCGTTTTGTGAGTATGATATTATTTCATTGAAACTATGATTATGAAAGTAGGCATCACTATTCGATTGAATGTTTACTGGACATATACCAGCATATCCCATAATTGTAGAGGCACTGCCTGGTTCGAAGGCAGCATTGGTACTTCTGTTACAAGTATTGTTTTGAGTATGGTTCCCCCCCCATTGGTGTCCCATCTCATGTGCCACGTAGTCAATATCGAAGGGGTCACCAATAGGCGAGCCTTGACCTGTCACTCCTTGAGCCTTTCTGTTTGAATTACAAGGGGACTGTAAACTTGCAATTCCACCCCCACCAGTGGAATAAACATGACCTATATCATAATTAGAAGTTCCTATAACAGCATCTAAATTACTTTGGTTCTGACCGAGCATAGTGGCGCCATTCCCATTAGTGTATGGGTCGGTATCTGAGTTAGTGTAAACTATTAAATTATTATTCCCTACAAGTACCATTCGAATGTCTACCTCTGTTTCGTAAACTCCATTTACTCTAACCATAGAAGTTACTATTGCCGAAATACCTCCGTCTACTGTTCCACCATGAAAAGCCGTGTATTCGGCAGTAGCTGCTATTGCGAGCCTGTAGGTTCGAAGCTGTGTGCCCGTTGGAACCATAGACTTCAGCAACCTGCTTTCTTTTATAATCTTAGATTTGCTTTTTATTTTTTTAACTTCTTTTCCTAAATCGGCTGGAGTAGAGGATATTGGGTCTGATTCCTCGAAACGCTTTTGATTAGTGGCGTAGAATGAATCTTTAGAATAGGATATGCAGATGGAGGGATTTCCTAAAAAGAAAGGATCTATAAAAGTTGTTCCATGTTTGCCAATAATCATTGCATGAAATCCGACGGCTGTCTTATCAAAATAAATACGTGCAGTAGGGTCAGTTATTCCTTGACCTAAATAGGTTTTAATTCCAGGAAATTTTTCTTGAAGAGAAGCTTCCATCATATCGAACTCTACAAAAGAGAATAATTGTTCTGTTCCGTCAGGAAATGGAATAGAAATGATACTTTCAGAATCTATGGGAGTAGTGTTCTTTTCATGTGGGGCTGCAGTTAATAAAGTGCTCAACTCTGATAAATTTAGTTCAATAGTTCTAAACTCAGATGGTTTGATGTAGGACCTATCAGTAGGCTCTTGCTTGTCTATATCAGTGTAGAATTTTTGTGCTCTCACTTGCATGATAACGCAGGTTAAGGCTAAAAGTAAATAGAAATTTTTCATGGAATTTAATTTACAACTGATTTTTAATTACAAGAGATACCGAAAACAGAGAGGAATATTCCAATATCGGCAACTGTTGTAATTCCGTCACTATTCATATCAATTAAACAATCCCCGGTATTACAGCCGAATACCCCTAGAATTATTAGCAAATCATTAATAGTAACTAAGTTATCATTATCAAAGTCGCCTGGGCAAGAAGCAGGAGCAAGTTCGTCCCCTTCCACATTTCCATTACAATCGTTATCTAATCCTTCAGCACTTCCTGGTGCAAAAGGATAGACGCTAGAATCAGTGTCGTCGCAATCTAGAGAGTTGTCTACGATTCCAGAAAATGTACTACATGCTAAAATAGGGTTACCTATATCACCATAACCATCTGAATCCGAATCTGTGTAATAAGTGATTTGATTCTCATCAATAAGCGAATCACAGTTGTCGTCTAAGTTGTTCCCGCAAATTTCAGTGCTGCTAGGGTTAATATTTGCATCATTATCATTACAGTCTCCACTAATAGTGACATTAAAATCACCTTGAGGGCTGCAATTAATAATAGAACTGCTTGATCCAAAACCATCACCGTCCAAATCTGCGTAATAAGTGATTTGTGCAATTCCTTCATCTATTTGACCATCACAGTTGTTGTCTATTCCATCACAAACTTCAGGAGCTCCCGGATAAATAGAGCTGTTTGAAGGATCACAATCTCCACTAATAGTGACGAAGTTACTTGGAGTAAAGCATGCTTGGGTAGTGAAGGAATCATCTCCAAAGCCATCTCCATCTGAGTCTAAGTAATAAGTGTTAGATGCAGTAACAGTGATATATCCAGCAATAATTTCTGTGTCGCTTAAAGACCCGTTAGTTGCTATTAAGGAAACATTATACGTTCCTGCAGTGTCATAGAAAACTAATGGATTAGCATCGCTAGAACTAGCTGGAGAACCTCCGGGGAAAGTCCAGTTCCAGCTGGTCAGGTCGCCTAGACTAGTGTCTGTAAATTGGATGCTCGAATTAACACAGACATTTTGAGTGTCCGAGCTGAAGGAAGCTGTTATAGATGTATCTATCAGACAGAAATCGTGGTTCCCTTGTGATCCAAAATCACCGTCTGTTACTATTTCGGCTAAGGTATTTCCTAAGGGGTCGGTTAGAATATAATTCCCTAATACTCCTTGGTATTGCATTCCATCTCCATATGAGTCATAGAAAATTAATTCATAACATCCAATTGAGAGACAGATGTATTCAGTGTAACTCGTCTGTGCTGCTGTGTATGGTCCTCCCGAAGAAATGGAGAAGCCGTTAGTTTGGTCTATGATCTCCCAAGTAGTTTCTTCTGGATAACCATCTGTAAGAATGTCTAATGTTACTATGCTTCCGTTAAAAACGGAGCTAAAGTTACTGGATTCAGTATCGTTAGATGTGTTTTCATCAGTTCCTCCATTAGGACTGCTAGTGGAGGCATAGAAGCTGTGATTTCCTGAAGCGATACCTGCTATTGTGGGTATATTTAATGTTATTGCGTTTCCTGATGTTAAAGAACCATCCCAGGTTATAGGTTGATTGTTTGTTCCATCTATACCGTAATTCAGGATGAAAGATGATATTGTATTAGAACCAGCATTTCTTACAACTACACTTGGCGTAATAGCATCTGAGCAATATACTCCTGAAGCTCCAGTGATGGTTTGAACATCTAAATCAAGACTTGCCGAGGGTGTATTAGGGTTAAAACCACTTACAACGATGGTATTGCATCCTGGAGCGAGCCATTGACATACGTTAGGATAAGTGACATCGAATTTGCCATAGTAATCATTCACATTATTAGAGCAAGTAGCTTCTCCTCCGAAAAGTTGTCCTATTATATTATGGTTTTGATCAAACAATGGAGAACCTGATGACCCTGGTTCAGTAGTTCCATCTTCCCAGTCGAATATCCGCCAATTAGTAGCTCCTCCATAGGAAGCTGTTCCCGCAGGATTAGTATCGAATGAAATTTTCTTAAGATCTCCAGAAGGGTGGTGAATTCCAACTTGAGATGTAGGGTTAACGCCCGAAGCATCCCATCCAGCATAATAAGGGTTATAATCTAAAGGTATAGGATTACCACTGTTGATTTCTAAAAGAGCATAATCGGCAGAGGTTCCTTGAGCGAGCATAGACGAGCCTGAAACAGTCTGAAAGGCTATCGTATTTTCAGCAGGGTTGTTGTCGCCGCATGCGGGACTTTGCCAATTAAACCTGAAAACCCAATTAGTTACCCCACTTCCCGTGCAGTGATTAGCCGTAAGAAAGTATGGATGACCATCATTGGCTGTATTGTTTACTAAAGCACCAGTGCAAATTCCATTAGAACCCACGACAACCATGGCTACAGAGTTAATTTCGTCTCTCCAGTCATCACCTTCTGCACAAATAATATTATTGTTACATGTTCCAGAGTCACCTATTCCTCTCGCGATCACATCTAAATCTCTATAGCCGTGAGTTATTCTTCCAATTTTTAATTCAGTTAATCCAGCTACAGCAGCGGGTTCATAATATTCTAGAATTATTCTTTCTCCAGGAAGGGGATAGGTTGGCAATGTTTTTTCAGGAGTATTATTTTCAGAAGTAAATGCGCCAATTTTATAAGATCTATCTTCGTTATAAATAAAGAGTTTTCCTCCCTCAGGGAGATTGAATGTACTAAATAGAAAGTTTAAGGAAAACGCATCTGCTGATTCGATTCCTAGATTCCATAATCGATCTCCATTGGGTAAATCTGTCCATTCTCCATCGCTTAGTTCTATATCTACCTCGAAATTTTTACCGAATCTAAAAGGTACATCTTTTGTGGCGTTGTTAATGTCATCCTCAGACCTCATTATTAGCTCGTCAAATGAGGGCATTTTATGAAATCTTAATTCAGAAAGATCAATTTTATCAGTTTGCCATGAAAGAGGAGATCCCCCTTGAGAAATTTGACCGTGTGATATCATTCCTAAAGCAATGGCAAAAAAAGTTAAGAATAAATGCTTCATGTTCGTGAATAAGATTTTTCAGATTTCTTTAAATTTAAACATAAACAGGAAGATATCTTAACAGAATAATAACAAATTATATGTAAGATTCTACGAGCAGAATTAATATTGCTGAACCTGAGATAATTAACCCAATCATATTTATCGAGCTTAATCTTTCTTTTAATACAAGGTAAGCAGCTATGGAGCTGAGAATAACAATACCCAGATTATTAATAGGAATTATCTGACTTTTGGCAAGAGAAATACTGTCAAAGGTTTTGAGTAAAAAGAAAATAGAAGCAAAGTTTATCAGCCCTAGAATTATTCCGGCGATAACGGTAGGCCTTGTGAATTTCAAGTTATTCTTCTTACTTCCTATTAGAATAAAAACACCCGTAGTTCCAGCTACCATGAATGGTAAAAAAGTAAGTAAGATTTTGTCGGAATTTGAGTGAGCATAATGTTGGTCAGTATATGCTAAGATAATATCTAGAAGGCCTGACCCTAGGAAAAGAATTAATGGAAGTAGCAAGCTAAACTTCCCAGAACCTTTGGTATATACTGTGAAATAAATTCCTGGAATAGCCACGAGAAGAGCTGATATTTTTAACCATGAAAATGAATCATAACTGTCAAAAAACATAAAAAAAATAGCTGGAATGACTAATGAAAGCTTGGTGGCAACGCTGCTTATTCCAGCTCCCATTTCCTGTGAGATCTTAGCCATAAGGTAGAATAAACCAATAAATAAGAATCCTAATAGAGCTCCATTTCTTATAAGCGGGCTGTAACTGATTTCCCCGCCGCTTAATTCACCTGAAACAAGAGCTATCCCTAAAGCCGTCGCAGTAAAGTAATTGAGAACAATAGCTTTTAGTGTGTGTACATTGTATTGAGTGAATGTTTTGAATAAAAGAAATATTGCGCTGCTAGAAAGAAAGCTTAAGATTAAATATATCATATTCTAATTTCGCGTGTTATTATTCTTATTTGGTCAGTATTAAGCTTGAAGTCCTCAGTCGTATATCCTGAAACTTGAGGACTTACAAGTCCATTATCCCAGTTATTCTTCCCAGTTAATATTCTGGCTTCATCCCATAATCTATTGTTTATAAAGGACTCTAAGGTTGCTTTGCCTCCTTCGATGATAACAGAGATAATATTTCTGCATGCTAATAATTTCAAAACTTGACTAGAGATGTCTTCATTATCTCGAAGCAAGCTGAATTCAGTATGTGAATTGATCACTCTCTTTGATTTAGAGAATACTACAGATGGAATTTTTAAATTCCAAAACTCGTGATTATCTGGAATTTTATTATTTGGATCTATCACTAGGCGCACTGGGTTTTTTCCAGAGGCATGTCTAACGTCTAGCACGGGAGAATCATTTATAACCGTATTAGCTCCAACGAGGATAGCGTCTTCTTGAGCACGCCATTTATGCACTATGGTTTTGGTTTCGGGTTGAGTAATCCAATTGACACCTGTATCATTTTCAACTCTGGTTTTGTCCATTAAACCATTTTTGGTTTGGGCCCATTTTAAAATCACATAAGGCAATTGAGTTCGGTGAAATTTAAAAAATCTTCTATTTATCCATTCCCCCTCCTTTTCTAAAGTCCCACAAGAGACTTTCACTCCATTTTTTTTCAAAAACTCAATTCCTTTTCCTGCGACCTTCGTGTGAGGATCTTTATTGCAGATGATCACTTCTGCAATTTCGGATTCTATTATAAGGTTTGCACATGGAGGAGTTTTTCCGAAGTGGGAGCAGGGCTCTAGGGATACATATATTTTAGAGTCTTTTAAAAGTGATTTATCTTCTACTGAATGTATAGCATTTACCTCTGCATGTGGCCCGCCGTATTTCTGGTGGTAGCCTTCCCCTATGATCTTTTCTTTGTGAACTATTATGGCACCTACTAGAGGGTTGGGGGAGGTGTTTCCCAAACCTTTTTCTGCTAATTCTAGGCAGCGGTGCATATAGTATTCATGATTCATAAATATTCTATGGTCTTTTCCCTTTAGCGGCTTGAAGTGTATTAGTCATTAATGAAGCTATAGTCATTGGACCTACACCTCCTGGCACTGGTGTGATATAACTTGCCTTTTCTTTAACTCTCTTATAGTCGACGTCCCCGCTTAATCTCCAGCCTCTTTCTCTAGAAGCATCTTTAACTCTAGTGGTGCCAACATCTATAACAACAGCACCTGGTTTCACCATATTATTTGTAACAAATTCTGGTTGACCCAATGCTACTATAAGTATGTCCGCCATTTTAGTAAGAGTAGAGAGGTTTTTAGTTCTGCTATGCGTTAAAGTAACGGTACAGTTTCCTGGGTAAGAATTTCGAGAAAGCATAATGCTCAAAGGTGTTCCTACAATATGACTTCTTCCTATAACCACACAGTGCTTGCCTGAAGTTTCGATCTCATATCTTCGTAGTAATTCTAAAATACCAAAAGGTGTAGCTGGTTTAAAGCAATCCAATCCTGCTACCATTTTCCCCATGTTCAAGGGGTGAAAGCCATCTACATCTTTATCAGGTGAAATAGTTTCAAGTACTTTTTGTTCGCTTATATGCTTTGGTAGAGGGAGCTGGACGATATAGCCGTCTACCCCTGAGTCCTCGTTTAGGTCTCGAACTATTTGAAGTAGTTCTTCTTCTGTAGTGGTTTCATGTTTCTCAATTAAAGAACTCTTAAATCCAACCTCTTCACAGGCTTTCATTTTACCGCTAACATAGGACTTGCTTCCACCATCGCTTCCCACGAGAACAGCGGCTAAGTGAGGAAGTTTAAAACCGTCTAACTTTAGTTGGTCTACTTTTTCTTTAATCTCTGCTCTGACTTGCGCAGCAGTGGCCTTACCGTCTATTCTAATACTCATTCTTAGTTTTTCATTCCGCCCATACTTTTCATAAGGCTTTTCATGTTTTGTTTGTTAGACATGAGTTTCATCATTTTCTTGGTCTCTTGAAATTGTTTTAAGAGTTTATTAACATCTTCTAATGATTTTCCGCTTCCTCTAGCTATTCTTTTCTTTCTACTGTTGTCTATTAATTCAGGAGTGGTTCTTTCTGCATTGGTCATGGATTGAATTATAGATTCTATGCCTTTAAACGCATCATCATCTATATCCACATTTTTTAAGGTTTTCCCCATTCCAGGAATCATTCCTAGTAGGTCCTTCATGTTACCCATTTTTTGAATTTGCTGAATCTGGCCTATAAAATCATTAAAATCAAATGTGTTTTTCCTAATTTTCTTTTGTAGTTTTTTAGCTTCTTCTTCATCGAACTGCATTTGAGCGCGCTCTACCAAAGAAATGACATCTCCCATACCCAGAATCCTGTCGGCCATTCTATTTGGGTGGAACACGTCTATAGCATCCATTTTCTCACCGGTACCTATAAATTTAATAGGCTTATTTACGACACTTTTAATTGAAAGAGCTGCACCACCTCTGGTATCACCATCTAATTTGGTAAGTACTACTCCATCAAAATTCAACCTTTCATTAAATGAAGCTGCAGTATTTACAGCATCTTGCCCTGTCATAGAATCCACTACGAAGAGTGTTTCAGTCGGGTTAATAGCATTTTTTACATCTGCTATCTCAGTCATCATCTGCTCATCCACAGCTAAACGTCCGGCAGTATCTATAATTACTACGTTGAATCCATTGCTGCGCGCATAAGCTATGGCATTAGAAGATATGGAAACAGGATTTTTATTTTCTCTTTCAGAATAAACCTCTATTGCTAAGGCTTCCCCTAATACATGAAGTTGGTCAATGGCTGCGGGTCTATATATATCACAAGCGACTAAGAGAGGTTTTTTCCCTTTCTGAGTCTTTAAGTAGTTCGCTAATTTACCCGAGAAAGTGGTTTTACCAGAACCTTGAAGACCAGACATGAGAATTATTCCAGGGCTTCCAGAGTAATCCAACTCAGCAGTTTCTCCACCCATGAGAGCAGTCAATTCCTCCTGCGCTATTTTAACCATTAATTGACTGGGCTTAAGAGAAGTAAGTACGTCTCTTCCGAAGGCTTTTTCCTTTAATCTATTGGTGAACTCTTTAGCTGTTTTGAAGTTAACATCGGCATCTAATAATGCTCGTCTTACTTCTTTTAGCGTCTCAGCTACGTTGATTTCGGTGATTTTGCCATGGCCTTTAAGGACTTTAAAGGCTTTATCTAATTTGTCTTGTAGGTTGTTAAACATTCTCTTTCTCTCTGCTAATTATGCTGCAAATTTAAGAAATAGCTTGAGTAAACGGCTAACAACTTTTTAACGTTAAATTCTAACTAGGGTTCTCCTTCTATGCTTTTTAAAAGCTTTAGAGATATTTAGAGTTAATCATAAAAACAGCCATATCAAAATGCACATGTTTTTTACTTAAGAATCATACGTTTTCATCTTTTTTAAACTCAATTTGAGTATTTATATCGGGTATATTC
>DDEI01000040.1:0-22454 GCA_002336675.1 Flavobacteriales bacterium UBA1958
GTGGAGCCGGAGGGACTCGAACCCTCGTCCAGATATGGGATTCGTTAGCTTTCTACATGTGTAGTTCTTATTTGGTTTTCGACCATAATCACACTAAGAACTGCAAAATTATGGCTTAGTCTATTAAATTTCGCTAGTGCACCTAGACACAGAACTAGCTAGTCAATTTGTACGATACCTCAAGTCTGCCGCAAAAAGACGAAACCGGCAGCGAGGCATCTCGTTCCGCTACCTAGTAGCTGGAATTAGGTAATCTAACTAAGTCAGATTAAGCCGCGAGAGCGTAAGAAGTGTTTCCACTTAAAAGTTTGAACACATTTATTAACGAGTATACATTCCACACTCGACATGCTTACTAAAAAATCGGCCGTATTGTCAAAACCAAATCGGCCCCAGATGTAAAGAACTCCAGTTACATTAATTGTAAATGGGTTTGCAAAAATAGTACCTTTCTACTTATGCTACTTTATAAGGAGTACTTCTTATTTTCGCGGTGCAATAAATAATTCGTTTACTAATTACATCGTTCCATGAAAATAGGTATCATTAGAGAGGGCAAAACACCACCAGACCAGAGAGTTACACTAAGCCCTGAACAGTGTGCAGAAGTAAAAACGAAATATCCTAAGGTGGAATTAGTAGTTCAGCCAAGCCCTATCCGTAAATTCTTAGACTCAGAATATACAGCTAACGGAATCGAACTTCAAGAAGATTTGTCTGACTGTGAAGTGCTTATGGGAGTTAAGGAAGTTCCTGTGGAGATGCTTATTCCGAATAAAACATACTTTTTCTTTAGCCATACGTTCAAGCTTCAACCTTATAATGCAAAATTGCTCCGCGAGATTTTAGCTAAAAAAATAAGGTTAGTGGATTATGAGGTTCTAAAAGATGAGAACAACAATAGATTAATCGGATTTGGAAGATATGCAGGTGTAGTTGGATGTTATAACGCATTTAGAACACTTGGTGTTAAATCAAAATTTTATGATTTAAAAGCTGCTCACGAGTGCGATAACAGAGACGAAATGGAGAGTTATTTGCACAAAGTAAAGCTTCCATCTAATTTCAAATGTGTACTTACCGGATTAGGAAGAGTTGGAAATGGAGCTAGGGAGATTATAAAACTTTTGCCCATTAAGGAAGTTTCTAAATCAGATTTCTTGAACAACACTTTTAATGAACCTGTCTTCACTCATTTGGATATGGATGATTATAATAAAAGAATAAGTGATGGTGGATTTAGCAAAAAAGATTTCTACAACCAACCGGAGTTATATAAAAGTACATTTCCAGATTATGCAGCAGAAGCTGATATGTATATCGCATGTCATTACTGGGGAGAGGGTGCTCCGTTTATATTCACTAGAGAGGACATGAAAACTCCAGAATGGAACATTTCTGTAGTCGCTGATATTAGCTGCGACATAGACGGGCCAGTTGCTAGTACTATTAGGCCATCTACCATAGCAGACCCTACTTATGGATACCACAAATTAAGTGAACAGGAGTGTGATTTAAGTGATCCAAATGCTATAGCCGTAATGGCAGTAGATAATCTTCCTTGTGAACTTCCTAGGGATGCCAGTAAAGATTTTGGGAGAGTTATCATTGATAAAATACTGCCTTGTCTAATTGGAGATGATCCACACGCTGTTATAGAAAGAGCTTCGGAGACCACATTAGAAGGTAATCTATCAAAGCCATTCAGCTATCTGCAAGATTACGTAGACAGAAAAGTATAAAAAACTACTTTTTTTGTGGTAAAAAGGTGAAAGTAATCGTTCCCTTTTCAGATTTGGAAGCCCTTGAAGCTGACTTAAACTTCCATTTTTTAGCATATTCTTCAGATTGCGACAATAGACAATCTTGGTCTAAATCTCCACTTATTCCTTTAGCAGAGATTACTCCTCCATTTCGATCTACTTCTATCTCTACCACAATTTGACCAAAGAGACGACATGTATAGGTCGGTGTTTTTCTATACTCTGGATCTCTTGAGAAATCAAATTTAGCTGTAGCTTTGGAATAACTCGTATTTGAATTAGGGCTAGAAGAATTTTTAGAATTGTCTGCTGATTTACTATCTTCAGAAGAGTCATCTGTTGGGTCAGAAGATTCTAACGAATTATCTTCTTTCTTCAATTTATCGAACTCATTTTGTTCAAATGCTAAGATTTCTTTTAACACCTCTTTATCTGTTTGATTTTTATCGAATCGGTAGCTCTTCGCCTTGTCTGAAGTGACGGTGCCCTCTTTAGCCGTTACATTTTTATACTTATCTAGTAACTCCGAAATAGCACTTTCTTCAGGAGCAGCAAGTGCTAACAGTTCTTCTGTGAGCTCTATAAACTCAACTTTTACATCTTTAGAAGCGGTCTTTTTTTTAGAAAAAGTGAACATCCCTTCATCTGCAAAAAACAATACAATTAAAACAACAGCATGAATCATTAGAGCCAAAACTATCGCTTCCAACACAGTAGAACTTTTTTTTGAAGAAATATTATCCGGCATAAACTGATACTTTTCGTTCTTTATAAAACCCAAATATTAAAGGATTTGATGAATTCCCGTTTTCTCTTTATTAATAAATATCTCGTAGATCATTACTCTCTTAATAAATTATGTCAGGCAGCATATGAAATAAGAGACATGATTAGTTTATTAATACGTTAAAATTAAGGATATAAACATTACTTGACCAACTTGGCACATAATTTGAAAACAAGTTCTTTGTTAATTCGTATATTAGTAGGCTCTAATTACAAAAGAAATTAAAAGATGAAAAAAATATTTGTACTAGCGGCTCTTTTCACATTTGGAATCAACTACTCTAACGCTCAGTCTAATAATAAAGACACTAAAACTAAAACAGAATGTTCCAAGGAATGTTCTAAACAAATGGGGAAGACATGCACTAAAGCTGAAGAAAAAGCAGCTGAAGGTGATAAAGCTGACAATGCAAAAACGGCAAATATTAATGCTTCAAAGTCTAAAAAAACTGCTGCAAGTGGAGCAGAGACTTCAGCTAAAAAAACTGAATGTTCTAAGTCTTGTTCTAAAAAATGCAGCAAGTCTAAGGCGGTAGAAGAAAAAAAGAGAAAAGTATCTATCTAAATTATTTTTTCTACAGAGAAAATTAAAGTCCTACATATTTATTATTCAGGGCTTTTTTTGTGCTAAAAAATTAAATTTTATTTGTGCGTTTTGTGTGAACAAAAAGGCGCAGAAATTCACTTCAATTTCTAAGGAATTCACGATATTTGAGCCATGTCAAGCGACTTCGTAGTTTCAGCTAGAAAATATAGACCAGACTCCTGGGAAAAGGTAGTAGGACAGGATAGTATAATCTCTACCCTGAAGAACTCTATAGCCTCTCATAAACTTGGTCAAGCTTATCTTTTCTGTGGTCCGAGAGGGGTTGGAAAAACAACTTGCGCTAGAATATTTGCCCATAAAATAAATGAAGCTGACGGAATAAAACCTGAAGACCTATCATTCAATATTTTCGAATTAGATGCTGCCTCTAACAATTCTGTAGATGACATAAGAGAATTAACAGCTCAAGTTAGAATACCGCCACAAATAGGAAACTATAATGTATATGTGATCGATGAGGTTCACATGCTATCAGCCAGTGCTTTTAATGCTTTTCTAAAAACGCTGGAGGAGCCACCTGCTCATGCAGTTTTTATTTTAGCTACCACAGAAAAGCATAAAATACTACCTACTATTCTAAGTAGATGTCAAATTTTTGACTTCCATCGAATTAGTGTTCCTGCGATAGTGAAACACTTAGCTCAAATAGCAAAAAACGAAAAAATAAAATTCGAAGAAGAAGGGCTTCACATTATAGGTCAGAAAGCAGATGGAGCTCTTAGGGACGCACTTTCTATTTTCGACCAAATGGTATCATTCTCTGATGGGAACTTAAGCTATAAATCAGTCATTGAAAACCTCAATGTATTGGACTATGATTATTACTTCAGAGCTTCAGAATATATTATAAAAGAGGACATTAGCTCTTCTCTAGTAATTTTTAACGAGATACTTAAAAATGGATTTGACGGTCATATCTTCATTAACGGACTAGCGGAGCACTTCAGAAATCTACTGGTAAGTAAAGATGAAGTTACTGTGAGCTTGTTAGAGGTAACTGATTCCATTAAGAAAAAATATGCTGAACAGTGCTTAGAAATTGATCAAAACCTATTAATCCAAGGGTTAGGTGTTATCAATAATTGCGATGTTAGCTATCGAACCAGTAAAAACCAACGGCTCCTAGTGGAGCTCACTTTAATGCAGCTGTGCAGTCTCAAATATAATGAGTCTGAAAAAAAAAACTCCATTAGTTTAATTCCCATAGGTATACAGATTCCTGAACCTCTTAAGAAAAAAAGTTTATCTCAGAGAGAGGAAAAAACAGCAATGGCTCTAACTGCATCTGCACCCCTATCCAATGAAGAAAATAATAATTACGTCCATGCGACTCATGGTATATCGCTCAACGGTGAAATAAAAAAGCTAGAAGACGAACACCAAGTGAAAATCACAGAAGCCTCTAGAATAGCTGGAGTTAATGATCGAAAAGATGATGTAATACTTGATAAACTGGAGCTAAACGAGGTAAATGCTGGCTGGAAGGAATTCACTTCTCTGTTAGGTAAATCAGGAAAGAAAAATCTTTTCGCTGTCTTAAGCCATACCGAGCCTAAAATAAATGAGAAGAATGAAATTATCTTCCCAATAAGAAGCGAAACCGATGAAAGCTACTTTAATGATGTAAGACAAGATTTAACTGTCTTTTTAAAAGGAAAACTTGCTGTAACTCATCTTAGCTTAAGGTCTGAAGGCATTACTGATTCTAGCGGAGCTGCTCCCGATAGAAAATTTCTTTCTGAAGTGGAGGTCTTAAAAAAGATGACCGAACAAAACCCTCAGCTAGTAAAGCTTAAAGAAATGTTCGATTTAGATCTCAAATAAAAAGCCCCATTCATAACTGAAAAGGGCTTAACTATTTTACATGGGTAAAGATTATTTCTTTACTGGAGCTTTTGATTTTTTCTCTATTAACTCTTTAGGTTTGCGATTTAACATTTTTTCATCAGCTTCCTTCTTACTCTCTTTCCATTTAGCGTAAAACTTCATTTCAGCTTCATCTAAAATGGCAGATAATTCTTTATCTCTAGTTCTTTCTAAATTCTTTATCTCTAAAGCTTTCTGATCATTTACTTTGGATAGTGACAATTCATGATTAGTCAGCACTTTAGATATTTTATTGATTCTAAGAGGTTCAACTATTTTAAGAGAAGCAGCAAGCTCTTTACTCTCAGTTTTCGCCTTTTTAGCAGCCAAATCTTTAGAATTGATTTCAGTCTCTTTACTAGAAGATGGTTTAGTATCTTGTGCAGCCAAATCTGAAATTAAGAAGCAAACACCAAAAGCTAGAATGGTTATTTTTATTTTATTCATTTTAAATTCGTTTTTTACGTTGTATCGCGAAGATATTATAAAACCTCCTCTAATTAATGCTTTTCAAATATAAATAATGAGAGTAGACAAATATCTATGGACCGTGCGATTATACAAAACAAGAAGTCTAGCTACTAAAGAGTGTAAACAAAATCACGTAATAGTTAAGAATGAACTGGTAAAACCTTCCAGACTTCTAACTATTAATGATGAGATAATATTAAAAAAAGGACCTGTTTTTTTTACATATAAAGTAATCGACTTCCCTAAAAGCAGAGTAGGTGCTAAACTCGTAGAGCTCTTTGTGAAGGACATCACACCTGAGGAAGAAAAAAACAAATTAGAGCTCATAAGAGAAGCTAACCGCGCTCAAAGAGACAAAGGGCTGGGAAGACCTACTAAAAAAGAAAGACGAGCCATCAATAAATATTTTGAAAATGATAGTGAGGAAGATTACTTCGACTGATTGCAAAAATCTCAGGCACATGGTCTTATGGCCACATATCCAATACGAAAAAGACTGTATCATAGATATAGATGGACAAGAAGATGCTATTCATCTAGGAGCTGTATTAGATGGTCAGATTATAAGTATATGCTCCCTGTTTAAAACTACGAATGCGCAATTAGATCTGCCGGGTGTTCATTACAGATTGAGAGCTATGGCCACTCATCCCGACTTTAGAGGCAAAAATGTCGGTCGAGCAGTAGTTCTAGAAGCGATAAACATTCTTAAGACAAACAACACGACTGTCTTGTGGTGTGATGCCAGAGAAGTAGCGCTAGAATTCTACAGTAAGTTAGGTTTTAATAATAAAGGTGATTTCTATAACGTCAAAAACATTGGACCTCATAAATTAATGTACTGCGAACTTTAAATATTTTCCAGTTCATTCATCATGAAGGTCATTAATTCTTTGATATAACCTTGAGAAAAGTCAAATTTAACTCCTGCTTTTTCATAAATCTCAGGAACGCTTAATGTATAGCCAAAGCTGAGAGCTTCTTTGTATTGAGCTATAGTTTTCTCTGGATTTTCCTTAAAGTTTTTCCAAACCGCTATAGCTCCTAACTGAGCCATTCCGTACTCTATGTAATAAAAAGGAAGTTCAAATATGTGAAGTTGTTTCTGCCAAGTGTTTTTTCTCACCTCTCCTGAGTCATCCCAATTGACCACACTATTTCCCAGTGATTTATTTATAGCGACCCATTCAAAATCTCTTTCTTCTGAAGTATGCTGTGGGTTTTCATAAATCCAATGCTGAAATTTATCAACCATTGCTATCCATGGCAACGCCATAATACTATCCTCTAAATGCTCTTTTTTAGCGCGCTTTACATCTTCTATAGAGTAAAATTCATTCCAGTGCTTCATACTCATTAGCTCCATACTCATGGACGCTAATTCAGCCACTTCGCTTGGACACGATTTAAAAGCACTAAACTCTAAACCATGGCTTAAGAAAGAATGAATAGCGTGTCCTCCCTCATGCATCATAGTCACTAAATCTCTTGGAGCTCCTACAGCATTCATGAAAATAAACGGTGCTCCGCTCTCATAAAGAGGGTAATTATAGCCTCCAGGACTCTTCCCTGGCTTAGAAGCTAAATCTAAGTGACCTAACTCTTTCATGTCAGCTAAAGCTTGACCAAAATACTCATCTATCATTCCGAAAGATTTAATACTCTTAGTCACGAGTTCTTCAGCACTTGAAAATGGCTTAAGCTCAGGCTTTCCGGGAAGAGTCGCATTGGTATCCCAGGGTCTTAACTTATCCAACCCTAGCTTTTCTCTTTTATCAGCGTATATCTTATTTACTATAGGAGTAACCTCAGAGGCTATACTATCATGAAAATTAAAGCAATCCTCCTTAGTAAAATCAAACCTCCCAAGACTAACGAACTTATAATCTCGGAAATTCGCATAACCTGCATTTTTGGCTACTTCGGTTCTTTTTGAAAGTAAATCATCGAAGATAGAATTAACCTCTTCTTTAGACTCCATCCGAACCGCATTTATAGCATCAAATGCCGTTTTTCTAATCTCTCTTTTTTCACTCTGGAGCCTTTTTCCTGCTTGTGGCATAGTAAGGTTTTCACCATCTATTTCCACGGACATACCCCCAGTAATACTTCCGTATTTTTGAGTCAGAATTTGAATTTCAGCATTTAAAGATATATTCTCTTCTCTGAATAGATCTATGGCGTTTTTGACACCTTTAAACCAAATCTCATAGGGTTTACCATTCAGTTCTGACTTGAACTCTGAACAGTTTAACTTTTTATTGAGCAGATTAGATAATGGACTCAATTTAGGAGAAATTTCAGTAACTAAGTGGTTGTACTTTTTAGAGTTATCTTCATTAAAAGTATCTATAGTCATCCGTATATAACACCATGCATACTCCTCCTCCATAGCTGACTCCAACTCATTCAAGTCATTTAACCAAGATTTGAATTCATCAAAACTAGAAATATTCCTGGCCAATAACTCATCATAAATAGGTTCTAACGAGTCCCAGTCACTAATATTAAAATTTTTTGGAAGGTATATTCTCTTCGTTTTTTCTACAAGCATTTTTCTATCAGGCTAGTTATTCCTCTTCCTCAGGAGAGACCTCTTCTGAAGCCACCTCAGCACCTAATATGATTAAACCATGTTCATGCAGGTTATTATACCAATTAAAGATCTTCTTTAGATCAGAAGTATAAACTCTTTCCTGATCGAAATCAGGAAGCACCTCTCTCATGTAACTTTTCAACTCTTCAGATGATGCTTTGGCAGTTATGGCTTTTCCTCCATTTTCCTTTTCGGCTATTAACGTGAACACCTTTTTAAGAGGAATATCCTCTTCATATGTATAGACGCTTATATCTTCTAACGCACTAATTTTATTAGCAGAATAGACTGGTGTTTTCTTTCCATCTGTCAATGACTCCACTATTAAACTACTCTTGTTTTGGCCTACTGTTTTGTATAGTCCTGGCTTCCCTGTAATAGCAAGCAAATCTTTTAAATCCATAAATCTTTGTATTGTTGCGTTGCAAATCTAACACTTAACCTCTTTATAAGCCGGTATATTGTTTAAATGTGAAATGGCTTTGCTTTCCAAATTGACCTCAGCGCAGTAATGTTTCATCCCATTTGTAATCACTAGATAAGGAACTTTAAGGCTAAGATTGTATCGAGCAGCTTGATCAAAAACAGATGCGTCAAGATCTATTCTAGCCGATTTACACTCTATCAACACTTTCATTTCTCCACTCGCATTATAAGTAACAATATCAAATCGTTTTTTGAGATTATTCACTAATATCTGCTTTTCTACTTTCATTAAACTCAGCGGATAACCCAATTTTTTATACAGGAAGTAAATGAAATGTTGTCTAACCCATTCTTCAGGAGTTAGAATTATTTTCTTTTTTCTAACAAGACACTGAACCTTTAAGACACCCTCTACCCTTGCTAACTCTAAAGGTGTTTCCGGTAAGTTTAAAACGGGTAAAGCGTCATTCATAACTTTGTCTAATTATGTTCAATTTTGAACGCTAATTTAGCATCTTTGGAGTCTATGAAAACAAAACAAGAAATAGTGAACAATTGGCTGCCCAGATATACAGGGGTGGAATTAAAGGATTTCGGTAGCTATATCTTACTGACTAACTTTAATAAATATGTAGATCAGTTTGCTGAAAAATACAAAGTGGAGGTGAAAGGCCTTACTAAAGCTATGCCTAGCGCTACCGCTGAGGACATTACCATCATTAACTTCGGTATGGGAAGTCCTAATGCCGCTACTATTATGGATTTATTATCTGCTATAAAACCTGAAGCAGTTCTTTTCTTAGGGAAATGTGGCGGGCTGAAAAAAAGAAATAAACTTGGTGATTTCATTCTTCCTTTAGCTGGTATTAGAGGAGAAGGAACATCCAACGATTATATGCCTAAAGCCGTTCCAGCATTGCCTTCTTTTGCATTGCAACGCGCGGTCTCTTCAACCATCCGTGACTTCGAGAAAGATTACTGGACAGGAACAATTTACACCACCAACAGAAGAGTTTGGGAGCATGATGATAAATTCAAAAAGTATCTGAGAGAACTAAGAGCTACAGCTATAGACATGGAAACGGCTACTCTTTATGTAGCTGGTTTTGCTAATAAAATACCTGTAGGAGCGCTACTTTTAGTTAGCGACCAGCCGATGATTCCTCAAGGGGTGAAAACGAGTGAGAGTGATAAAGGAGTTACCGCGAACTATGTAAGTGACCACCTAGAAATAGGAATAAAATCTCTTCAAGAAATAAAGAATAACGGACGATCTGTAAGGCACCTTAGATTTAGGTAATGAACGAGTTAAATATTTTAAAATCACTCAAGAACAGGGACTACAAGCCTGTATACTTTCTTACTGGAGAAGAGTCTTATTATATAGATAAAATTTCAGATTACATAGAAGACAATGTGCTAGCCGAGGGAGAAAGAGATTTTAATCTATCAATATTTTATGGAGGAGACTCCTCTATAGATGAAATCATCTCTTCTGCGAAAAGGTTTCCAATGATGTCTGAAAGGCAAGTGATAATCATCAAAGAAGCTCAGGCGCTTAAAGATTGGAAAACTAAAAACAAAACAGACTTACTGGAAAAGTACTTAGTAGCGCCATTAGAATCAACTATTCTCGTTTTTCAGCATAAGCATAAATCCTTAGATGGCAGAAGTCAAATAGCTAAGGCCATAAAAGCCAGCTCAGTTTATTACGAGAGTAAAAAACTTAGCGAATACAAAATTCCTAACTGGATAACAGATTACGTAAAATCTAAGAACAGAAATATAGACACAACCACATCTGCGTTGCTCACAGAATACCTAGGAAATGATCTTAATAAAATAGTAAACGCTTTAGAAAAGCTCCTAATTCTAGTAAAAGAAAATGAACAAATCACCTCTCTTCATGTAGAGAAGAATATAGGCATAAGTAAGGATTATACTATTTTCGAATTTCAGAAAGCACTCGGAGCTAAAAACATTCTACAAGCGAATAAAATTATAAATTACTACTCAGCTAATCCTAAAGCATACCCTTTACCGATGCTCCTGCCCACTCTTTATAAATATTTCACAAGACTGATTAAACTTCACAGACTTCCGCCAGGAGAAAATGCAGCGCAATTTTTAGGAGTCAGTCCATACGGCTTAAATGACTTCAGCCTAGCCAAGAGAAATTATAACGCGGGAAGTTTGGCTAGGATTATAGGACACCTCAGAAAAGCCGATACCATGTCTAAAGGTATAAACAACCCGAGCACAACAACGGAACAAATTCTAAAAGAGCTGACTTATAAAATACTTCACGACCCTAAATAGTCCGTATTTTTTCAGATATTCGCATGAGAAGCAAGGAATGGCCCGACCATTATACTGGCACCGACACTTAAAAGAGAATAGACATGAAATATTTAAAGAGATATCTTCTCATGATATGTATGGCATTCATCCTTACAAACTCAGCTTTTACACAAGACAAAAAAGAAGTTTCAGATAGTGTACAGGAAGAAAAAAACTTAATCAATAATGGATCTTTCGAACTGGCTAATACTGATGGAATGAAAAAGACAGAGAATTTTGATTATCATTTAGATGATTGGTTTTCAGTAACTTATTCAAAAGCAGACTTGTTTAGCGAATCTGCTAAGTCTGAATTACTTCGAATTCCTGAAAATGCCTATGGAAAACAAGAATCTATAGACGGAAGTAATTACGCTGGATTCAGGGCATATACTAAAGACTCTAAAAAACCGAGGACATACATTGGAAGAACTTTACTGAAGCAGATGGAAAAGAATAAAGCATACTGTATTAAAGCACGAGTAAGCCTCGCAGATTTATCTAAATATGCAGTTAACAGTATCGGAGTTTACGTTTCTAAGAATAAAGTTCAAAAAGTAGATTCAAAATCAATAATAGAACCTTCTTTTCAGATTAAAAACACATTAAACCCTGTCATTAATGAGAGAGAAGGATGGACTACTATATGTGGGACATACACTGCGAATGGTGGAGAAGGAGCTATTATAATAGGATGTTTTGATGAAGATAAAAATCTAAAAATAGAAAAACTTAACAAACCCAGAGGGTTTACAGCGACCCAGTCTTTAGATGCATATTACTACCTGGAAAATGTTGAAGTAGACGAAATAGTAGCCGCATCTCAGTGTGAATGTGGAAATAGCGGAGTTCAAGAAGAAGTGATCTACTCTCCTTCTTATGTGGTTTTTGATGAATTAACTGATGAAGAAAAGATTTCTAAAAGCACGATTTATTTCGCTCAAGAGTCTGCCAGAATTAATTCAGTTGCTAAAAGAGACTTGAAAAATTTAATCGCTTACCTAAAAGAAAATCCATCTATAAAACTGAAGCTAACTGGCCACATGGATTTAAATGAGTTTGATGAGTCTAAGGTAAAAGTCAGACTTTCTGATTTAGGTGCTATGCGAGCTACTTCTCTAAAAAATTACTTTGTATCTGAAGGTTTGGAAGAGTCGAGATTTACTTCTAAAGACAAAGCCGCAAGCGCTCCTCTTTCTAAACACAAAACACCAATGCAATTGGCTAAAAACAGAAGAGTAGAATTCTCTGTGGAGTAGTAGGGTTAATAAATTAAATACTTAAGCCCTCAAGTTGAACCTTTGAGGGCCTAACAATGTGTATAGTGTATAGCACCCTAAGGGATACTACGACACCATACACGGAACGTTGTGCGTCATATGACGAATGAAAAACACTCATGATAAAAATTAAATTATTTACTGCCATAGCTTTGTCGCTCATTCTAAATTCTTGCAATGGACAAAAAAACAAGAATAAGATAAACCAATCTATAAACTCAGAAAAGAAATTAGAAGATAGTAAACCAAATACATACAATACTAAAAACTCTTTGTTTTATTCGGATATTAATAATCAAATTAGTCAAGTTGTAAGGACAATTTTTCAAGATAGCAAAGGTGACATTTGGTTTGGAGGAGAAGGTGGTGCTTTTAGATTTTCCAATAAATCGCTTACTCATATTGACGGTATAAAAAGTAAATCAGGGGAAAAAGTTATAGTAAAAGATATTGCGGAAGACAATGATGGGAAAATCTGGATTGGACATACGGATGGGATTAGTAGTATTGACGGAGAAAAAGTGACAGATTATTACGAATCTGACGGATTAATAAGCGATGATGTATGGTCAATTTTTTAGAGATTGGAGAATGCCAACCAACACTGAAAGGAATGAATTGTATATTCAGCAAATAGCAATCGGTGGTTTTGGCGGTGACTACTATTGGAGTTCTACGGAGAACTCGGCCAGTGAAGCGTTCTTTCAAGATTTCTCCACTGGTTCTCAGTTCGGTTACCTTAAGAGCAACATTAGCAATGTGCGTGCTGTACGGGAATTCTAATTCCAAACTCTAAAAAAGCGATTTATTAAACTGTCAAATGACATTCAAAATAATTAGGGAGAAAACCTGCTAAACCTCAGAAGAACTAGTTACTTCGTTTTTAGGGACCCTAAGCAATAAAAGTACTCCCAAAACAAAGAAGACCACTAGCGAAACTAAAGATAACCTCATCCCACTTAAAGCAGTATCTGACACACCAGAATTCATAGTACCCACTTCTTCCAAATAAGCGAACATAAAAAGACCGATAGCTAGACCTATTTTCTCAGAAACATCGTAAAAACTAAAATAGGAAGCTGTATCCTTAACTTCAGGAATAAACTTAGAAAAAGTAGACCTTGATAAAGACTGAATCCCACCCATAACAAAACCTACGATGGCTGCCATTACATAAAATTCGGTGGGTGAATGAATGAAAATAGCGCCTACACATAAAAAAGCCCAAAAAATATTAACTATCACTAAAGCCTTTACGTTGCCCCATTTGGCACTCATTCTGCTCATAACATAAGCCCCTGGGATAGCTATCAACTGAATTAGCATTATACTAATAATTAATCCATTAGTTTTAGATGTATCATCCAGCCAGTCTATTTCCTTAGCCGCAAAATAAGCTGCTACCAACATCACCGTTTGAACACCCATAGAGTAAACGAAAAATGCTTGAATGTATCTTTTAAGCCTTACCGTACTCTTCACCATCTGCCATACATACTTCAACTCTCTAAAACCTTTAACTAAAATTTTGGCATCCATTAAAGCCTTTGATTTGCCGGCTGGAAGCACATAAAGAGAATATTGGGTAAATACAAGCCACCATAAACCAGTCATTACAAAAGCCCATTTAATTTCCATTATCTTCCCTAAATATAATCCTAGAATAGTAGCAAGGAGAATCACACTCCCCACATAGCCAAATGAAAAGCCTTTAGCTGAAAGTTTATCGTGCTCTTCGGAAGAAGCTATTTCAGGCAAGTATGAATTATAAAAAACGATTGACAACCAAAACCCAATTTGGGCCATTATGTACAACAAGATAGTAGCGAAGAGGCCACTAGTAGCACTGGCATCAAAGAAAAACAAACCCATGCACGACACTGCACCTATTGTCGAAAACAACCTCAGAAAAAATCTTTTTCTACCTAAATAATCCGCCACACCAGTAAACATAGGCATCAATAAAGAAATAATCACAAACCCTATAGCTCCTGTATAACCTATTAAAGCAGTATTTACAAATTCTCTTCCTAGAAACTCTACTGTATTAGAAATAGTCTCGACCCCATCTATGAGAATAGTTTTTTTAGTTGAGGCCTCATAATAAATCGGAAATATCGCTGAGGTAATAACTAGAGAATATACACTGTTAGCCCAATCATACATAGCCCATGCATTCTGAGTGGTTTTCTTGGAGTAGGTCTTCATGTGGGGTGAAAGTTATAATAAGGTGTTTAATTCACCAAATTAGAAGGTAGTAAAAGCTTTAAATTTGCGGTGCAAATTTATTTTCTGCAATGAAACAACATTATGATATAGCTATAGTAGGAGGAGGAATCATAGGAGCGGCCACGTTCTTTAAACTTTCAGAGAGGTTCCCTAATAAGAGTATCGTGCTCATAGAAAAAGAAAAAGTACTGGCAGGTCACCAAACCGGAAATAATAGTGGGGTGATTCATTCTGGACTTTACTATACACCTGGCTCACTAAAAGCGGTGAATTGTATCCAAGGCAGAAGAGAGTTAGTGAAATTTTCCCAAGAGCATAAAGTGGCTCATGAAGTCTGCGGAAAAGTAGTAGTAGCTACCGAAGAATGGGAGCTTCCCCAAATGGAGAAAATCTACCAAACAGGACTTCAAAATGAAATTGAAGACATGGAAAAAATCACAGCAGACCAAGTTCGTGAAATAGAACCAAACTGCAATTCAATTGGAGGAATAAGAGTAGGCTGTACGGGAATTATAGACTATGGAGGAGCCACTGAAAAGATGACCGATTTGGCCCTAGCCGCCAATCAATCCAACGCCTTAAAACTGGGAGAGGAGGTACTTAATTTCACGAAAAATGCAGAATTCACAACTATACAAACGAGTAAATCTGTTTATAGCTGTGGTAAATTAATAGTTTGCGGCGGTCTTCAAGCCGATAGATTGGCTAGAAAAGATGACGTGAAGCTTAAGGAGAAAGTAGTGGGTTTTAGAGGTGATTACTATGAATTAACTGATCAAGCGAAGCATAAAGTGAAGCACCTTATCTATCCTGTCCCTAATCCCGATTTTCCGTTCTTAGGTGTTCATTTTACACGAATGACTAACGGAGAAATAGAGTGCGGACCAAATGCGGTATTCACTTTTAAAAGAGAAGGATATGGAAAAACTGACTTTAGTTTAAAAGATACTGCAGATGCACTAAGTTATCCTGGAACATGGAAACTTTTCATGAAAAATATGAAATTTGGAATCAACGAATACAGAAGAGCCTTTAGTAAAAAGTTGTTTCTAGAAACATTGCAGCGCATGGTTCCCTCTCTTACCATGGATGACATTAGACCAGGAAGAGCGGGGGTAAGAGCACTTCTTCTGGGTCAAAACGGAGACACTAGGGATGACTTTAGAATAGAGTACACCAATCATTCTATTCATGTTTTAAACGCACCCTCTCCTGCAGCTACGGCATCTTTAGCCATAGGGTCTCAGATAGCAGACATGGCTCAAAAGCACTTTGGCTACTAGCCAATTTCTTTTCTAACCATAGCTATTAGTAATGATTGGCTCTGAAACCGCAGAAAACTTGAACTAGAAACTAAACTACAAGGAGATAACTGTTTACTGCTCGATAAAAAATAAAAAGGAAAAAAAGAAGTCGTTATAGAGCTACTTTTTCTTTTCAGTACAACAGCTTAAATCATGGAACAACCAAGAGAAGGCTAAAATGATCAAAAAGGAAAAAGATTTCCGTAGTCAACAAATACAATAAATAGCGCTCGCACCCGATTCAAACTCTACAAATGGGACTGCAAAATATAGGTTTAGTCTATAAACCCTTGCTCTCGCATCCATTCATCATTATAGACTTTACCTACGTATCTACTTCCGTGATCGTGGAATAATACTACAGTAATGGAATCTTCCGTAAGCTGATCTTTCATTTGACGAATTACCTGAAATGCTGATCCACATGAATAACCTAATAGTAATCCTTCTTTTAAAGCCAGTTCTCTAGCTACTAGAGCACCCTCTTTATCAGTTACTTTTTCGAAGTGATCTATTAAATCGAAATCTACATTTTTAGGAAGAATATCTTCCCCTATACCCTCAGTGATGTATGAATGAATTTCATTCTCATCGAAAATTCCAGTCTCGTGGTATTTCTTAAAAACAGATCCGTATGTATCGCCTCCCCAAAGTTTCACCTCAGGGTTTTGCTCTTTTAAATACTGACCTACACCTGAAATAGTCCCTCCAGTTCCTACCCCGACTACAAAATGAGTTATTTTTCCATCTGTTTGGTCCCAAATTTCTGGACCAGTAGTTAAGTAATGAGCCTTTCTATTAGAAAGATTATCATACTGAAATGGATAAAATGAATTAGGAATTTCATTGGCTAATCTTGTAGCCACGCTATAATAACTTTCGGGATGATCTGCTTCTACATTCGTAGGACACACTTTTACATCTGCTCCCATGGCTCTTAAAATATCTATTTTCTCTTTACTCTGCTTATCACTCATAGTACAGATAAGCTTGTACCCTTTAACACATGCAGCTAATGCTAACCCCATACCTGTGTTACCAGAAGTACATTCTATAATAGTTCCTCCCGGCTTTATTTTTCCCGCTTTTTCCGCATCTTCTAACATCTGCAAAGCCATTCTATCCTTGGTAGAATGTCCAGGATTAAAATATTCCACTTTAGCCCAAACTTCACCTGGAATATCCTTGGCTATATTATTTAATCTTATCAATGGAGTATTACCTATAGATCCTAGAATGTTATCATAAACGCGTTTCATATCTGTCTTTTTTTAGCGCAGCAAAAGTACTCTTTTAGAAGTAACAATAGTTCAACAACCAAAGAGTTAGTCAAACTTAATGGCCCTTACAGGATCTATCTTAGAGACATATAATACTGGAAGAATCATAAATAAAATACAAATAACCAATGTTATAAGATTTATCTGACAGACATAAGTCCAGTTTAAGTCAATCGGAACTTCATCTAAAATATATTTTTCAGGGTTTAACTTTACCAATCCAAATTTATCTTGAAGAATACAAAAGCCTAAGCCTAAAATATTCCCCACGATTAAACCGATTACAAGAATTCTGCCAGCAAGCACTATAAAAAGACCACTAAGCTTCGAAGTACTCGCGCCAAATGCCTTAAACAATCCTATCAAACTCGTTTTTTCTATGATGATTATCAAAATAGCACTAGCTATATTAATGATAGCGACGAATATCATAAGGATAATTATTATAATGACATTTATATCCAGTGTAGCAAGCCAATTAAAGATCTCTGGAAACCGAGATAATATAGTATCACTTCGGTAGTAGTAAGGCAAAGAAAAAGTTAACGCGTCATCCGCATTTAATATGGACTCATAGTCCGTGAGCAGCACTTCATATCCGCCACAGTATTCAGAATGAGTACCACCCGAACTAACCACTAATGGCAGCAATCTAAGCGGGTCTTCACCGTCAACCGAAAACATAATTCTAGACGTATCTGGAATAGTTTCAAACCTATCTCTTACGATCAACTCTATTCTGGAAGTATCCTCGTAGCTCAAATAATGTGGCCCCGATCCACGCCATTTTATTTTATTCCATTCAAATTTTAAAAGTCCTTCACCCCCAAAGCCAAATCCTTCAAATTTCCATCTGTTTTTCTCTTTTTCCTCCGTTACTTTTACTTGAGACTCTATACCCCACTTGCTTATTTTGGCCATTATATTTATAGGCACAAATACGAACTGTTCATCGAACTCTATAAATCCAGAGTTATATATTCCTACCACTTTAAAAGTTCTAGGTTTTAAATCTTCCTGGTTAAGCACGAAATATACAGTCAACCTCTCTCCGACATTTATTCTTAGTCTTTTAGCTATAGTTTCGGAAAGCATTATGTGGTTCTTCACCTCTAATGAGTCTGCTGATAGAGTAGTCCCCTTTACTAATTTATCATTGAAAAAAGTCCAATCAAAATCCGAAGAAACTCCTTTAATTATAGCTCCTTCTATGTCTTTTTTTGTTTCTAATATCCCCGGCTTTATCGCGAATTTCTGGACATGCTTAACAGAACTTATTTTTTGGATTTCACTGACAAGTGAATCATTAATTAACATTGGAACGGACTCTTTGCTCTGAGCTCCAGAGTTTTGACTTATCTGCACATGAGAACCGAAACCAACAACTTTATCTCTAACCTCATTCTGAAAACCTATTACTATAGCTATACTTATAAGCATCACTGCTATACCAAGAGCCACGGCTCCTGTAGCTATATGAATAATAGGCCGTGAAAAGCCTTTTTTAAAGCCCTTTCCTGAGCTAATTCGTTTTGATATGTACCAGTAAAAGTTCGTCATATAAAGTCATCTACAAAAATAAGCCAAGCTGCTTTAGAATAGCTACTTCTCGATGTATCTCTCGAGATTTGACAAAAATCGACACAGCTAAGCTATAGTCAACAACATTTTATTCAAAGAGAATTCAAATTCTAGCTTATTGGTTAGAAACATTTTTAATCTTTGAAGAAAGCTGATACGGTTTTTGTAATATACGCTATCATGAAATTCATCTTATACACTATTTCTCTTCTCGTTCTTTCATGCGCCCTGAAGGTGGATACTGATTCTACTGCAGTTTTGGAACTTAAAAATGACCCCGCGCACATTCAACAAATAGAAAATTGCTTAATGCCACTTTCAGAAAATTTTAAAACTGGTGCAGACCAGATAATAACAGTATTAGAGCTACTCAGAGATAAAAATGTAGGCGTAGTCGGCAACCCTTCCTCACAGATAAATGGTGTTCATCTAGTGGATACTTTAATGGCCCATGGAATAGCATTGCAGCGCATATTCTGCCCTGAGCATGGGTTTAGAGGAGAGGGAGCTGCGGGGGAAAAAATTAATAACTCTCAAGATGAGAAAACAGGGCTTCCTATTATTTCGCTCTATGGGGGAAATAAAAAACCCTCATTAGAATTACTTAAAGATTTAGATGTACTCGTTTTTGACATTCAAGATGTAGGAGCTCGGTTCTACACATATATCTCTACTCTGCATTACATTATGGAGGCAGCAGCTGAAGCTGGGATAAAAGTACTGGTATTAGATAGACCGAACCCGAATGCACATGTAATAGATGGGCCTATTCTAAATACTGATTTCAAATCATTTATAGGAATGCATGCCGTTCCAGTCTGTCACGGAATGACGATCGGGGAGTATGCTCTTATGATCAACGGAGAAGGGTGGTTGAAGAAAAGCCTCTCATGTGATTTGAAAATTATTTCATGCTTAGAATATACTCATTCTACTAGGTATTTTTTACCAGTAAAGCCAAGTCCCAATTTACCTAACTACAAAAGTGTAATTCTCTATCCTTCGCTGTGCTTTTTTGAAGGGACCTCAGTTAGTGTAGGGCGCGGAACAGATAATCCCTTTCAGGTTTACGGCCATCCAAAACTTAGAGGAGACGGAACTTTTTTCACCCCAGAACCTCGAAAACAGGCTCCTTCACCAAAGCTAAAATACATAAAATGCAATGCTTATTCGTTTGATTATGAAGAAACTGAAAAATACATCTGCTCAGCAAAGCTCAATTTAAGTAGTCTATTAAAGGCTCATGAAATTATAGGTGAAAATTTTTTCAGTAGGCCTGAATTCTTCGATTTGCTGGCAGGAAGTGATGACTTAAGGAAACAAATTTTAGAAGGGAAAAATGAAGCACAAATAAGAGAATTATGGCACGATGGACTTCAAGAGTTTAAAAAAACACGTTCGAAATACCTTCTATACCCTTAAAAATAGGTAATTTCACAATTTATAAATTGGACTTATGTATAAGAGAATTCTCATTTTTTTAATCCTTGATGTGATGCTTTTCGCTTCTTGTAAAAAAGAAACTACACCTAACGATTTAACTTATATCTGTGAATGTGGAAGCTTATCTCTTGATGGCAATGAATACCAGCTTACTGATGCTCATTGGATAACTTTAGCAATTGATACAGATGATTTTGGGGTTGACGTTATTACGGGTAAAGACTATTACACAACTACCAAAATAGAATTAGAAGGAGAAGAAGATCCTCATCATTTAAATATGAGAGTAGTTATTCCAGATCTAAATGAGGGGAATCTTATAGGCTCAAGTAATGTCAGACTCTTCCAAGCTCATCCAGATTCTAATAATGTTGCTTTTATAATAGAAGAGGTTAATTTCAATTCTCTTTCTCCTTCAACCAAATATGTAGTTACTGCTGGAGCCTTTCAATTGACTCAAGGCTCGATATCTGATGAAGTTACATTTCAATTAGATATCGCTCCTTCCATAGACGGAACAATTCCTTTGACAACCTCATCATATTTCAACGGTAGTTTTCTCGCTGATAAAGAAGAACTTTAATTCTCCTCTAAAGCTTTTTCTTTTAAATAATTCAATAGAAATGTAAGTTGAAAGTCTATATTTCTCTGAACATCATACTTATCCATGTCTACAAGTCATAAATTGGGCTTGTTTTTGGTAACCTCAAAAGAAAAACTGTCGTAATCAAGCACATTATATCTTGAAAACCATTTTAAACATATCTTTCATGCTCATCATCAGCATTATTACTAATGATGTTAGCGCCCAAGATGAATACCTATCTCGTTCCTGGCCTAATGGGAATCCAATGGTACTGTATTTTCTAAAATCAGGAACTTCAGAAATTCTTAAAGAACAAGTATTCTATAGGAATGGTCAATTAGACTATGAAGGAAGTTATGAGAATGGTTTAGAGCACGGCTTTTGGACTTATTATTGGGAAAACGGTTCAATGAAATCTCAAGAGTTTTATCAAAATGGTCTTGAAGAAGGCACTTTGTATGACTATGATAAATTAGGTGACAAGCACATGGAGTACATCTATAATAAAGGAGTATTAGTCAGCAAGACTTGTGTTAACTAATAAGCTCAATAGAATATGCTGAGGCTGTAATTAGTTTACAGGGGCTTATGCTACTTTATATTACGATTACGCATCGACTGGAATCTAGTAATTTAGATATCTTACAAATAAAATCTGAAGCAAAAACTGAAAAACAAAACTAAAGACCGCTATAAATAAGTTACTAAGAACACATACTCTTTCGTGGTGGGGCAAATTTTGTCAAGTTAATCCCTAAAACTGCACTCCTGTATTCTTCCATTGTAGGTGTCCTTCCAAGAATTGCAGAAAGAACTACGACCGGTGTTGAAGCCAATAGTGACTCGCCTTTCTTGCGGGCTGAATCGGCAACTACACGCCCTTGAAAAAGACGGGTAGAAGTAGCCATAACAGTATCTCCTTTTTCAGCCTTTTCTTGGTTTCCCATACAAAGGTTACATCCAGGCCTTTCGAGATACATCATATTCTCATATTCTTTTCGAGCCAAATTCTTAGGAGCATTGTCGTTAAATTCAAAACCAGAATACTTCTGTAATACATCCCAATCACCTTCTTCTTTTAGTTCATCAATAATATTATAGGTAGGAGCTGCAACAACTAAAGGAGCATTAAATTTAACTTTACCATGAATATTTTCAAGATTTCGAAGCATCTGAGCAAGTATCTTGAGATCTCCTTTATGAACCATACAGGATCCCACAAAGCCAAGGTCTACTTTTTTCTTTCCACCATAATGCGAGAGGGCTCGAATCGTGTCGTGAGTGTATCGCTTAGAAACGTCATCATTATTCACGTCAGGATCGGCAATCATAGGCTGCGAAATAATATCTAAATCCACCTCAAACTCGGCAAAGTATTTCGCATTCGAATCAGGAGTTAATGGTGGTTTTTTTCCAGATCTTATCTCGGATATCCTTTGATTAGCCTTGTCAATAAGACCTTGAAGAACTTGCGGCGCATTGTCCATTCCCTTGTTAATCATGATCTGAATTCTGCCTTTAGCAATATCTAAAGATTCTATCAATGTTTCATCTTCAGAAATACAAATCGAAGCCTTTGCCTTCATTTCAGCAGTCCAGTCAGTAAATGTAAACGCCTTATCCGCCAATAGTGTACCAATGTGAACCTCAATAATTCGGCCCTGAAAAACATTTTCGCCGCCAAAATTGTCAAGCATTTGAGATTGTGTCGCATGAACCACATCGCGAAAATCCATGTGTTCCATCATTTCACCTTTAAAAGTGACTTTTACCGATTCAGGAATAGGCATTGAAGCCTCACCCGTAGCAAGTGCGAGGGCAACTGTTCCTGAGTCAGCACCAAAAGCGACACCTTTAGACATTCTAGTGTGAGAGTCTCCTCCAATTATAATTGCC
>DDEI01000040.1:22774-31503 GCA_002336675.1 Flavobacteriales bacterium UBA1958
AATTATAATTGCCCAATCGTCTATTGTAAGGTCATTTAAAACCTTATGAATAACATCTGTCATGGCGTGATATTCTCCTTTGGGATCCCGGGCAGTGATCAGACCAAAATCATTCATAAACTTCATAAGTCTGGGAATATTTTCTTGTGCTTTCTCATCCCACACAGAAGCAGTATGACATCCAGATTGATATGCTCCATCTACGATTGGCGAAATAATTGTAGCGGCCATAGACTCCAATTCCTGAGAGGTCATCAAACCAGTTGTATCTTGAGAACCGACAATATTAACCTCAACACGAACGTCAGAACCGGCATGTAAAACTTTTCCAGGAGTACTTCCTACAGCATTTCTATTAAATATTTTTTCTACTGCTGTCAATCCCTGCCCTTCATGAGATATCTCTTTTGAAGGCGCAAATACTAAAGGCATATCTACACCTAAAGTTTTTGCCGCAAAAGTTTGAAGTTTTTTACCAAAAACGATAGCATAAGAACCTCCTGCTCTCATAAATTCCATTTTCTGAGGGGTAAAAGCAGCAGAAATGTCGCTTAACTCCTTATCTCCATTATATAATTTCTTCTTTTTTGTATTTATGGTAAGGACCGTTCCTGTTTCAACAGAAAACAATTCTTCAAGAATAGCTTCACCATCCTCATCTCTCAGTGTATTGCCTTCTGTATCTTTTTTCTTAACCCAGTTTTTAAGATCCAGACCAATTCCTCCAGTCACACCAACAGTTGTAAGGAAAATTGGAGAGATACCATTTGTTCCGGCAACAACTGGAGCGATATTAATGAATGGGACATAAGGACTTGCCTTTTTACCAGTCCATAAAGACACATTATTCACACCTGACATCCTAGAAGACCCAACTCCCATTGTACCTTTCTCAGCGATCAACATCACGCTCTTATCAGGATGCTTTTCCTGTAAAGCGAGGAGTTCATTTTGCCGCTCAGTATTATGCTCAAACATACACTTACCATGCAGCTCTCGATCTGATCTCGAGTGTGCATCCCCTCCTGGAGAAAGTAAATCTGTGGAAATATCTCCGATACCAGCAATGTAGGTTACAACCTCAATTTCTTCCTCTACCTCTGGCAGCTTTGTGAAGAATTCAGCCTTTGCATAACTTTCAATAATTTCTTTGGCAATTTTATTACCCTTTTTATACGCATTCCCTAAACGTTCTGTGTCCGCTTCATAGAGAAAAACTTGGGTTTTGAGAACATCTGCGGCTGCTTTTGAGATAGCAATATCAAAACCAAGAGCTAAATCAATTAAGACCTCAACAGAAGGGCCACCTTTCATGTGCGACAGTAACTCAAAAGCAAAGGTTGGTGTAATTTCATCTAAAACGGATTTACCAAGAATAATTTCTTTTAAGAAAGTTGACTTTACACCCGCAGCACCAGTGGTTCCAGGAAAAGTGTTGTATATGAAGAAATCTATAGATTCTTCTCTGTGTATATTGCCAAAATCTTTGATTTGCAAAATAATCTGACCCAGCAATTCAGCACCATCAATAGGTTTGGGATTTAACCCCTCTCTTTTTCTTTCTTCTATTTCTTTGATATAATGGTCGTAAATATTCATAATTGAAGTCTTTTTCAATATTAAAAGTAGTTTTAGAAATAAAGTGTTTCTCCTTTTTCTATAAATTATCGAAGAACGTCATGAGAGAGAGATTGAGCTTAATTTAACGCAATTACACACATCACATTTAAATAAAAAAACATGCTTTATGTATCATTATCAATATACAACCCTTTCAAAGATTTCATAAAAAAATATTCTGTACAATTATTAAGCTTTTTTGCTGCTCACGTTTCTGACGCCATAACTCTTTCACAGTATTTAAAATAATGGCTTTTGATCCTGTCAATCTCAAATCCCGTCGCAACATTTTGTGTGATGCGAATTTAAAGAAATTGAACGAAGTATCAATAGAATAAGTCGAAGGATGAATAGATAACCAAACGTTCATGATATACGAAATTTTAAAATATTCCAATTCATTAAGAAAAAATGAATATTCACCAATGTATTTTTTTAGCCGTAATCTTATACTTTATTCGCTTTGGCCTATGTGATCAAACCTTAATTTTACTCTTGTGAAAAGAAAAGCAGTTATCGAGAATATAAATGTGGCTATTAAGTCGGTGAAAGCTCAACTTCTAAGGACTACTCTTACAGTTCTTATTATAGCGATAGGGATTACCGCTTTGATAAGTATAATCACTGCCACTAGTGCCTTAGAGAAAAAAATAAGCAGTGAGTTCACCTCTCTGGGTACTAACACATTTATCATCAAAGCAAATAACACCTCAGGAAAACGAGGAGGTCAAGCCAATAAAAAGTATGCTGACATAAGCTACTCTGAAGCTAAAGAGTTTAAACGAAAATATCCCAGGGAAGATCTAGTAAGTATAGCAGCTATAGCAAAATTTGGGGCTACAGTCAAACACCTTTCTGAATTAACAAACCCTAACGTAATGGTTAATGGAGTAGATGAGAGTTATTTAGAACTCTCTGGGTACTCTATAGAATCTGGTAGAAATTTTTCTAGGACTGAAATTTATTTAGGAAACAATGTAGTAGTGATTGGCTCAGATATAGTAAAAAAACTGTTTAAAAATCCTGAAACAGCTTTAGGTTCTAGCATATCTATAGACTCTCGGAAATTCACTGTCATAGGAATTTTAGCCTCAAAGGGAAATACTTTGAATTTAAGTGGAGACAATCAATGTCTAATTCCTGTGAGCGTTACTAGAAAATCATACGAAACTAAATCCACCGAGTACAGAACAAATGTTATGGTGACTGACCCGAGAGAGTTAGATGACGCTATCCAAGTGGCTATGGGGAAAATGAAACTGATCAGAAAAGATGGTATTAACGAAGAGTCCTTTCAAATTAACAAAGCGGATAGCACTGCAAGTATGGTTATCGAAAATCTAAGTAATATCACTTTGGCTGCCACTGTCCTGGGCTTTATAACACTGTTAGGAGCTGGTATAGGCTTAATGAATATCATGCTAGTTTCAGTAACTGAAAGAACTAAAGAAATAGGAGTAAGAAAAGCTATAGGCGCCAGCGCTTCTTTAATTAAACAACAGTTTTTAATCGAAGCTATAATCATAGGACAAATTGGTGGTATGGTAGGAATTGTTTTCGGCGTATTATTCGGAAATGTGACTGCTGTTTTCTTAAACACAGGTTTTACCGTGCCATGGGTTTGGCTTATTATAGGTGTCTTACTTTGTTTTGTGGTTAGCTTAGTTAGCGGATATTACCCTGCTAAAAAAGCATCTGAACTTGACCCTATAGATGCCCTAAGGTATGAGTGAAATTCTGGAATATTCTTTTTCTATCAAAGGCCTAGCAGCTTCTAAATCTTTCTGCTGAAGAAAACGAATGGCCTCTCCAGTAGATAGATGATCTGCTAATTTAACTGGTGCGAAATCGTTAAACCCCGAGAAAGTATTTTCAAAGATTAATTTAAACTTCATTTCATACTCCTGCTGCAGCTGGATTAATGTCTCTACTATTTTTATAAGTCGTCTAACGCACAAAGTGGATGCTAGCTGACTTCTCAAAATAGATTGGTTTTTCTCGAAGTCCTTCAATATGTCAAGAAAATCTAAACCAATCAACTTAATATCCTCAAATGATTCTGAATAATGGCACACTTTATTTTTTAAATAGTGCTCTTGTATTTCTAAAAGCTTATTCAACTTTCTAACTCTAGCCATATAAAGCTGTTTTACTACAGGGTTTCGAAGAAAATAATCACGTAAATGAAATACTTCGTCTTCCATCAAATCCTCTAAAACATCCCTAGGCGGCATTTCTGTTAACTGAAGGATATTTAATACTTGCGAAATTTCCAATAGTTAATCTTATTTTTGTTAGAGAACTGTTAAACCTTGAATGAGCCTAACCTACTTTGTATATTTGCACATCAAAAATAGCACGAAATGAAAATACTTTTTAGCTTTCTAACTTTATTCTTATTAACGGCCGCAGGTTGCGAATCTGCAGCTTCTAATGCCTCGAATGATGAGAAATCAATTTCTACTAAAAATGCAGAGGATACCTCTTCTTCTCAAATTTCTACATCTTCAACTATTCATTACACAGATCAAAATGAAATAGGAGATATTTCAGGTGATTTCACTATTCATGGAACTATTACCAATGGAGCCACTGTAGAAGGAAAACTCGTGAAAATTTATGAAACTGAAGGAAAAGATATTTTCATCTTAGACAGTACTATAGTAAAAAACGGGGTTTTCACCCTGAACCTCAAGAATGCCAAAATAGGGGTTCATAAAATTGGATTTAAAAAATATCAGCTAGGTGAATTCATACTCAATCCTGATGAAAAAGGTATTAACCTTTCTGGAAATGCCTTTAATATGGAGAGAACAATTAAAATAACTAATTCATTAGAAAATAAGGCGCTTACAGAACACAAGATTGTTCTAAATAAGCACAAGACTGAACTGAAAAAAATCAGAGGGATGAAGGCATCTACAGATGTTAAACTGAAATTAATTTATGAGCAAGAAAAAGCGCTGAAAGTTCAGCAAGACGCTATGGCTGAAAGTTATCCGAATACATTCTTCGCTAAGATGGTAAGAAGAATGCAGAGCCCGAATAGATTTGACCAGGGAAATTATTGGAAAGACATCGACTTCTCTGATGAGTCTTTAGTGAGAAGTATGGCCCTTAATGATAGGATACAAGATTACATGAGGATTCATGCTAGTAAGGATAGAGAGAATGGATTTTACAATGCTGCTGATGAAATCCAAGAGAAAGCATCGATTAACGATAAGGTCAAGTACTTCATGCTGTTTACTATGATGGAAGGATTTTACACAAGCGGAATGGAAGATGAAGCATTTTATATCGCTGATAATTATTTGAACGAAAATGCTTGTAGTGATTCAGATGTAGCCAATATTATGAAGCGAAGGAAACAGGATTTAAAGAGTCTTAAAATTGGAAATACCCCTGCAGATTTCACTATTCTAGATGAGAACGGAAAAAGCGTAAACCTAAGAACAGTGGCAGCTAAAAATGATCTAACTCTAGTAATGTTTTGGGCCTCCTGGTGCCACAAGTGCGAACAAGAGATGCCAGTAATTAAGAAAATATATGATGCTAACAAGGCTAAAGGATTCGAGATAATAGGAGTCTCTGTAGACATGGAAAAGAATGCCTGGCTGAACGGAATAAAAGCTAAACAATGCAACTGGATTAACGTGAGTCAGCTGGAAGGATGGCAAAGTGATGTCGCTAGGGATTATAGAATTGCTAGTACTCCAGTCATGTTCCTGTTAGACTCTAAAGGCGAATTATTACTAAAGCCGGACAGAGCTTTCAAACTGGAAAAATGGATGAATGAAAATTTCAATTAGACCTATAGAAAAGCTGCACAACAAATTTGATTGGGAGTAATGAGATCAGCTGGTTTTGTTCTCCCAATTTTTATATACTACCCGTGTTTTTTCGTCTGAAAAGCCTAAAAGAACTGTTAAATTTTTCAAGCTTAGTTTATTTCATTTGTTTAAGCTTCTCTTCCATCTGAGCTATCTTAGCCTCAGCATCAGCTATTTTCTTTCTCTCAGAGGCTACTACAGATTCTGGAGCTTTATTGACGAAACGTTCATTCGACAGCTTTTTCTCTACAGAAGCTGAGAATCCTTTTGTGTACTCTAATTCTTTCTCCAGATTCTTTTTTTCCTCTTCCTGAAGCTTATCTCCTAAATCCAAAGATACCACTCCGTTTTTTCTTGGATATGTATCTCCACCGTCAGAGATAACATCTATGGTGCAGTTCCCTAATTTCTTAAATAACTTCGAGAAATCTTGATTTAATTTTCCGCTAATATTCACAGAACCTGTTAAGGCATCTTTTGGACTTATGCCATATTGATTCCTTTGGTTCTTTACATCTGATAGAATCTCACTTAGCACCTCCCATTCGCGTTGCAATAGTTCATCACCCTTCGTCTGCTCTGGCCATTTAGCCACTATTAGCGCATCTTCTCTTTCTGGCCTATCGGCTAATCTATGCCAGATCTCTTCACTTAGGAAAGGCATAAATGGGTGAATTATTTTCAGTGTAGTCTCAAAAAACTCAATTGTTTCTTTCAAACTCTGAGGGTCAATCTTCCCTCCATAAGCTGGCTTCACAGCTTCTAAATAGGACGAACACAGATCATCCCAAATCAATTTATAAGAAGACATTAAAGCTTCAGAAAGTCTGAATTTAGTGAAGCTGTCATTTATTTCTTCTAATACAGTTCCTATTCTAGAGTTAAACCATTTAACTGCTTGTTTGGCTTCTAAAGGTTGTTCTTTTTCTTCTACTTCCCATCCTTTTACTAGTCTAAAGGCGTTCCATATTTTATTAGAAAATTTACTCCCTTGCTCGCAAAGCTTACCATCAAACGGAATATCGTTTCCTGCCGGAGCAGTAAGCAAAAGACCTACTCTAACTCCATCAGCTCCATATTGGTTTATTAGCTCTAGAGGGTCTGGAGAATTTCCTAAAGACTTGCTCATTTTTCTCCCCTGCTTGTCTCTAACTATACCCGTAAAGTAAACATTAGAAAAAGGTTTCTCATCTCTATATTCATATCCAGCCATAATCATTCTAGCCACCCAGAAGAAGATGATATCAGGACCTGTAACTAAATCAGCAGTAGGATAGTAGTAAGATACTTCTTTTTCATCTTGGAGGCCATTAAATACAGACATAGGCCACAACCAAGAAGAGAACCAAGTATCCATTACATCTTCATCTTGCTTTAAATCCTCTGCTGTTAGGGCTTTGTTCCCAGATTTAACTTTAGCTTTTTCCAAAGCCTCCTCCGCAGCAACGCATACCACGAAATCATTATCTCCTTGTCCATAAAACCATGCTGGAATTCGATGTCCCCACCATAATTGTCTACTAACACACCAATCTTTAACGTTATTCAACCAATGATTGTAAGTGTTTACAAAATTGCCTGGATAGAAATTGATCTCCCCATCTTTTACGCTTTGCAACGCTGGCTTAACAATATCATCCATCTTAACCCACCACTGCAGTGAAAGGCGAGGTTCTATAACCACATCAGTTCTCTCTGAATAACCAATTTTATTCTGGTAAGATTCCACCTCTACCAGATTTCCAGACACTCCTAAATCCTCCTCTATCTGCTTTCTAACCTTAAAACGATCCACACCATCAAACAGTACCGAATTCTCATTCAATGTACCATTTGGATTCATAATATTTATAATTTCCAAGTCATGCTTAGCGCCTAAATCAAAATCATTCACATCATGCGCAGGAGTAACCTTAAGACAGCCTGTACCGAACTCCATATCCACATAATCATCCAGAATTATAGGGATCTCTCTTCCTATCAGAGGAACTAGGGCATGCTTACCATGTAAATGAGTGTAACGCGCATCTTCTGGATGAATACAAATAGCTGAATCGCCCAATATAGTCTCAGGCCGAGTGGTAGCTATAGTTACATATTCTTCAGAGTCTTTTATTTCATATCTAACGTGATATAATTTTGAATTTACTTCCTTATGAATTACTTCTTCATCAGACAAAGCTGTCAAAGCGGCTGGGTCCCAATTAATCATTCGCTCTCCTCTGTATATCAATCCTTTTTCATAGAGTCTAATGAACGTACTTACAACATCTTGGTAGTAAGTTTCATCCATAGTAAAAGAAGTTCTTTGCCAATCACAACTCGCTCCAAGCTTTTTAAGCTGTTCTAAGATTATTCCACCATACTCCTCTTTCCACTCCCACGCGTGCTTTAAAAACGCCTCTCTTCCTATGTCAGACTTTTTAATTCCTTTCTCTCTCAATCTCCTAACCACCTTAGCCTCTGTAGCTATAGATGCATGATCTGTACCTGGCACCCAGCAAGCATTTTTTCCTAACATTCGAGCTCTTCTAACTAGAACATCTTGGATGGTATTGTTCAACATATGCCCCATATGTAAAACTCCAGTTACATTTGGAGGGGGTATCACTACCGTATATGACTCTCTATCATCTGGCTCAGAATGAAAATAATCATTTTTCAGCCAGAACTCATACCACTTACTCTCTGTTTCTCTCGGGTCGTATTTACTCGGTATTTCCATTTCACAAAATTATTATTCAAAAGTAACTCAACCCAGCCAGTGCATTAACATCAAAAATCAATTTAATTATCCACGTAAGCTCCGTGATAATGCAGATTTCGGTGTTTTTTTGCATACTTTTGACTTATAACTTTTAACTAGTATAGAAGCATTTTTCAACGCATTAAAATACCATCATACTTTTTCCACTTCAGAGTTACTCTGAAGGCGATTGTGTTGTTAAGTTTGTTCTGCTTCTTTTGCGGCATTAACTATTTAGGGGCCCAATGTTGTTCATACAACATTTTCATGTCTGATTCTTGGGGTGATGGATGGGATGGGTCAACGGTAATAGCCCAAGTAAATGGGTCGACGGTAGCGTCAGGTACGGTTTTATTGAGTTCAGCAGCATTAACTTTTGAAGCATGTACAGGGGATAATATATCTATTTCTTATTCCACTGGTTTTGGTGCTTGGGAGAATGAAATTTCATATAATCTCTCACTTAACGGAAATACTATTTACTCATCAGGAATTTTCCCTAGTACAGGAGTCAGTTATTCAGGCACCGC
>DDEI01000001.1:0-2350 GCA_002336675.1 Flavobacteriales bacterium UBA1958
TTCTATAATTTTATGAATTATGCTGACTTCAAGCTAGGAACATGGCATCCAAAAGGTGGGATGTATTCTGTAGTTGAAGGAATGGAGAGTTTAGCTAAAGAACTTGGAGTAAAGATGATTACAGACTCTGCAGTAGATAAAATAAACGCATCAGACGGAATAGTTACTAGCGTTTCTGCTAACGGCACTGAATATGACTGTGACTTACTCTTAAGCGGTGCTGACTATCACCACACGGAGACTCTTCTGGACGGAAACAAGCAGTATTCTGAAAAGTACTGGGATAAAAAAACATTCGCTCCTTCTGCCCTATTATTCTTTGTAGGATTTGATAAAAAATTAGACAAGCTCTCTCATCACACTTTATTCTTTGATACGGATTTTGAGAAGCATGCTGAGACCATATATGATACTAAATCATGGCCTGAAAAACCTCTTTTTTATGCCAGCTTCCCGAGTATCACGGACCCTACAGCAGCTCCTAAAGGAAAAGAAGCTGGTGTTTTTCTAATTCCATTAGCTCCAGATATTGAAGACACTGATGAAATTAGAGAAAAATATTTCAACTTATTATTGCAACGCCTTAAAGACCTTACAGACCAAGACCTTACAGATGCTGTAATCTTTAAAGAATCGTACTGTGTGAAGGACTTTAAAAAAGATTACAACTCGTATAAAGGAAACGCATACGGATTAGCCAATACCTTATTACAAACCCATGTCCTAAGACCTAAATTAAAAAGTAAGAAGCTAAAAAACATGTACTTTACAGGACAACTAACTGTTCCTGGCCCAGGCGTCCCTCCTAGTATAATCTCTGGGAAAATAGTAAGTGGTTTAATCAAGAAATACCACACGTAAATGAAAGAAATTTTCGATAGTTCCAGTTTTAAAATCAGCAAGCTGGTAACGAATACTTATAGTACTTCGTTTTCTCTCGGAATTAATCTGTTAGGTAAAAAAATTAGACCACAGATTTATGCTATCTACGGTTTTGTAAGGTACGCAGATGAGATAGTAGATACCTTTCATGAATATGATCAAAAATTACTCATAGAGGAATTTATAGAGGATTACCAAAAGGCTCTGGAGAGAAAAATTAGTTTAAACCCTATATTAAATTCTTTCCAGGCAGTAGTAAACCAGTATGGTCTTCATGATTTAGTAGATTCATTTATCCATAGCATGATGCTCGACCTAGAAAAGGAAGAGTATAAAACTGAGGAGGAATATAAAAAATACATCTATGGTTCTGCTGATGTGGTGGGCCTTATGTGCTTAAAAATATTCCTAGATGCTGATGAAGAAAGCTATGAAGCATTGAAAGATGAGGCGATGAAACTAGGAAGCGCCTTTCAAAAAGTGAATTTCCTTCGTGATTTAAAAGATGATTTCGAGAGATTAGGCCGGTCATATTTCCCTAATGTTACTGAATATGATTTCACAGAAAGCACTAAGCTAGAAATCATCACTGATATTGAGAAGGATTTCAAAGAGGCTTTACAAGGGATTTTAAAACTGCCTAGAGAAGGACAATTAGGCGTTTATGTGGCATACAAATACTATTTAGGATTACTTCATAAGATTAAACGAAAAAGTAGCAAGACCATCCTTCAAGAAAGAATTAGAATCAGCAATTCTAAGAAGGTTTTTATATTAGCCAAATCTTATGTTAGACACAGAATAAATATGTTATAAATTGAATCTTATACTTCTCATATTTCTTCATACTCTTCAGCCGACAATAGCGCCATGTGACATGTCCGCGGTAAGAACTAACTTTAAGCGAGGGAATACGTCTTCTGAACTTCTAGAAGAACACATTACCTTTATGGAAGCTATGACTTGTAAAACGACAGAACCTTATTTAGCTTGTGCGATAATGCAGAGAGCAGAACACACTCTATGGCCCCCATATAAACTCAAGTACTTTAATTTAGGGAAAGACCGATTGGAAGAATACATTTCCTCTTATCCTCATGAAATAGAGGCTAGATATGTAAGACTCTTAGTTCAGAAGGAAAGTCCGAGCTTTTTGGGATACTGCGATAATATTTCAGAAGATGCTTCTTATATATTAGATAATCTGAAAAAATACAATGGGGGAAAAAGGTTCAAAGAGGAGATGGGAAACGCCGCTAAAGAAAATCTGAATTAACGATGATTATAGGATATATATTTATTACTATTCTTACTTTTGGTCTCATGGAAGGTATTACATGGTGTACTCATAAATTCGTGATGCACGGATTTTTATGGTATTTACATGAAGACCACCATCAACCGAAGTATAAAGGCCTTTTCGAAAAAAATGATGCCTTTTTTGTCATTTTTGCTTTACCCAGCGCTG
>DDEI01000001.1:2758-2991 GCA_002336675.1 Flavobacteriales bacterium UBA1958
GCCTATTTTTTAGTTCACGATGTGCTCATTCATCAACGATTTAACTGGTTTAAAAAAACTGACTCGCCTTATTTAAAAGCACTAAGAAAAGCACATAAAGTTCACCACAAGCATTTAGACAAAGGGCATGGCGAGTGCTTCGGAATGCTTATAGTACCTAAAAAATACTATGCTCAATACCAAGTGAAATGAAGCCCTTTACTTATCTAATAATAGACTTAGGATGTATATTC
>DDEI01000050.1 GCA_002336675.1 Flavobacteriales bacterium UBA1958
TACCCTCAGGACGGGCCTAAATTAATGAAGGAATTAGCAGTGCGGGATGATTTTCCGTTTTCCTATTTGTATGATGAGTCACAGCAAACAGCTAAAGCATACAATGCTTCCTGCACGCCAGATTTCAGCATTTTTAATAAAAATAATGAGTGTGTTTATAGGGGACAACTAGATAATAGTCGACCTGGAAACGGAATAGCAGTTTCTGGGAAAGATATAAGAGAGGTGTGCGAATTACTATGGCACCGAAAAGAAGTCCCTGCACAAAATCAAACTCCTAGTATAGGATGTAATATTAAGTGGAAATGAAATATAACTTAAGTGAAATTACAGAAGTAATTAGAGAAAGGAGATCCGTATACCCTGAGTCTTATTCTTCTAGAAAAGTACACAGTGAAATTATAGAAGATGTACTGAATAATGCTATATGGGCTCCTACTCATGGAATGGTTCAGCCATGGCGCTTTAAAGTATATACAGGAGAAGCGGTTAAGAGGGCAGGGGCAGAATTAGAAAAAGTGTATAAATCTTCTGTTCCCGAAGCTGAATGGAGTGAGCGTAAACTGGTGAAGTTAAGAGAAAGAACATCATCTGTATCTGTATTGATTTTTATCTGCATGCGGCCTGAGGAGAACTCTACGATACCAGAGATAGAGAATGTAGCTGCTGTAGCTTGTGCAGTGCAAAACATGTACCTTACCTGCACAGCTTATGGCTTAGGAAGTTACTGGAGCAGTCCTAAATACGTTTATTCAGAAGAAATGAAAACCTTTTTGAACATAGGAGAAAAGGATAAATGTTTAGGTATGTTTTTTATGGGATACCCCGAGGGTGAATGGCCTAAGAGTCACAGAAAACCATTGGAGTATGTAACTGAATGGTTTGACCAATGATTAACTTAATGAATTACTACGAGCATCCGGGGGATAATCGTTATTACGTATTTGAGTATAGAAGTATAGAGAAATCTATGAATTTCGAGGCGCTACTCGAGAAGTATGTGATAGAGTATGAGAAATTATTAGAGCCAGAGACCGAGGATACGATATGGATGTGCAAGTATGCCATTTCTAAATCCCGCTTTAAGGATGCGCTTAGGGCACATAATTTAACAGAATCTAAGTATAGAAATCCTATGATAGGAAATAAGTATGTCCGATACGGATTCGTTATTTTTATGATTTCTCTAGTCTCATTAGCATTTATAGGATACCTAAAATCGAAGTAATGATTATTAAAAAATTAACTTTCATAGCGCTCATATTGGTGAACTTTTCGCTGTTATCTCAGGAGAATGTAACTACCGTGGGGTTTCAATTTAAACCTATTATCTCCACGAAGTTCATTAACGCTGTGGCGGCAGAAAGTACCACAGATTGGGTAAGCGCAGAGTTTAAAGCCGAAGGAGGGTATGCCATGGGTATGGTGGTTAGAAGAGGGTTCACCCCGACTCTTTCTTTAGAAACCGGAATTAGTTACCTCAAAAGAAATTATAGCATAAAGGTTTTTGATATAGACTCCCTTTATGAAGGAGAGATGCAATACAGCATGGTTTCCTACCAGATTCCAATCCAAGGCTTGATCTATGCGAGGCTCACAGATAATCTGTGGATGAACGCATCTGGTGGAATTGGATTAAATTTTCTGCCATCCGATGTGAAATCAGCTACGTTTGAGCACCGACAGACTACCTATAGAACAGGGGTAGTGAACTGGTTCAAGCCCTCTCTAATAGCTAATTATGGATTTGAGTACAGAACCAAAAAAAGCGGGTATTTTTATTTAGGCGCCTCTTTTGACAGGCCTTTTGGTGAGCTGGCATTGGCTAGAGCTACGATTAGACGTCCCAGTGGTGAGGAAAGAAGCACTACTAGCGTATATACAGGTGCATACCTAACTGTAGATTTTAGGTACTTTTTTCATGAAGATCCTGAGCGGAGGAAGAAGAGAAAGAAAAAGAGATGATTATCCCAGCAGCTGTCTAACCAAAGTACTAATGTCTTTACCGTCTGCCTTTCCAGCTAACTGAGCAGTAGCCATTCCCATTACTTTCCCCATGTCTGCCATAGAAGAAGCCCCAGTTTGTGCTACTATAGCCTCTATGGCCTCTTTAAGCTTCTCTGGACTCATTTTCTCTGGCAGGTAGGCTTTGATCACTTCTGCTTGAGAAAGTTCGTCAGCAGCGAGGTCCTCGCGGTCTTGCTCTTTGTAGATGTCAGCAGCTTCTATTCTTTGTTTGTACAGTTTATTCAGGATCTTTAAACCTGTGGCTTCATCTAATTCAGCGTTTCCGTCCTTAGTAGCTTCTAGAAGTAATTTAGATTTAACATCTCTCAGGGCAGCTAATTTTACCGATTCACGGGCTTTCATTGCTGTTTTGATGTCGTTATTTATTTGGTCAGTTAGATTCATTTTAGGTCTGAATTTTAAGCCAAAGTTAACATATAAGCAGCCATTTTTTGTAAAGTAGTTGAATAACCAATTATAAAGGAATTTCCCTTTCGTTTTGCTTGTATTTACTATTTTTACCAGAGTCCAAAATATTTTTATTACATATCGGTATGAAGCGAAAACAACTATTAAATGTTCTTTAATTCAATAGACTTTGCGATATTTTTGCCTATAGTTTTTATACTGTATTGGTTTGTTACTGCTAAACATTTAAAACTTCAAAACCTTTTACTCGTAGGAGCTAGTTATTTTTTCTATGCTTTTTGGGATTGGAGATTTCTTTCGCTTATTGTTTTTAGTACGGTCTTAGATTTTATAGTAGGACTACTTTTAGAAAAAGAGAATAATCAAGGGAGAAGGAAGCTTTATCTTTTGATAAGTGTAGTTGTCAATCTAGGGTTTCTAGGTTTCTTTAAATACTTTAATTTTTTCTTAGAGAATTTCATTGAGGTTTATTCTTTGTTTGGAATGTCCTTGAGGGCTTCATCCCTGCAGATAATTTTGCCAGTAGGGATAAGTTTTTACACGTTTCAAACGATGAGTTATACTATAGATGTTTACAGAAAAAACTTGAAGCCTACTAAAAACTTTATAGCTTTTTCTGCATTTGTTAGTTTCTTCCCTCAATTGGTGGCAGGGCCCATAGAAAGAGCAACTCAACTCCTTCCGCAATTTTATGTTAAAAGAAAATTTGATAAGGAAAATGCAGTTAGAGGATTGAGACAAATTCTTTGGGGTTTATTCAAAAAAGTTGTAATAGCAGATAATTGCGCCGTTTATGCCAATGAAATATTTAATAATTACCCTGATTATTCGGGGAGTACTCTTATTCTAGGGGCTGTTTTCTTCACGTTTCAAATTTATTGTGATTTTTCAGGCTATTCAGATATAGCTATTGGAACGTCTAGATTATTTGGATTTAACTTAATGAAAAACTTTTCATACCCTTATTTCTCGAGAGATATAGGAGAGTTTTGGAGAAGATGGCATATTTCGTTATCCTCTTGGTTTAGAGATTATCTCTATATTCCATTGGGAGGAAGCAGGGGAGGTGTTTTGTCCAAGATAAGAAATATCTTCATCATCTTTATTGTAAGTGGATTTTGGCATGGGGCCAACTGGACTTTTGTCATTTGGGGTGCTTTAAATGCGATCTATTTTTTACCCTTATTGCTGCGAGAAAAGAACAGAGGAAATATGGGGATAGTGGCAAGTGAATCGTCCTTGCCTTCATTTAAAGAGCTAAGGCAAATTCTCTTTACTTTCTCCTTGTCAGTGTTTGCATGGATTTTTTTCCGCTCAGATTCTATAGGGGATTCTTTGTGCTTTTTGAATGGACTATTGACGAGGAGTTTTTTCAGTATGCCAATCATCTTTCCAAAAAGAGTTATTGCTTTTATTGGAGTTTTAGTTATTGTAGAGTGGTGGGGTAGGCGTGAAGAGTTTGCAATTGATATGTTACATCGGCGCATGAAACCATTTGCTCGGTGGATTTTTTACTATTGTTTATTGTTTAGTATTCTCTGGTTAGGAGGAGAAGAACAAGAATTTATATACTTTCAGTTTTGATGAAACGATTTTTAAAAAAGGTAATACTATTTCTTTCTGTTCCAGTTGTGTTAATTAGTATTACTGAACTAGTGTTTTATAGAGATATGCAAAAGAGGGTAGAAGCTCGGTTTAACCAATTGGCGAAGAACAAGACTCTGCTTATGGGCGATTCTCAAATACAAAGATTGGATTCTTCTTTGTTTCAGGATAATGCTGCGATGTTAGGCAGTTCGGGAGAACCTTATTATGTGACATATATTAAGTTGAAGAGGATTCTTGACCAGGATATAGTGAAAGTTGAGAACGTGATCTTAGGGGTAGCTCCTCATAATTTTTCACCGATTTACAATAAAATTTTAGACAAAGAATTGCCAGAGGGTAAAAAAGCGAAAAAGCGTTATTTCTATTTTTTAAATATTCAGGAGAATATTTATTTCAATTATAAAGAGATGTTGAGCCCGAATCTTATAGAGTTAATTTGGTCTAAACCCGAATGGGGAGGATATGTAGTTTCAGAAAATTCTAACCCAGATTCAGGCATTATTGACAAGATTTTTAAAATGCATTATAGAGATGATTCTGTTAATTATTCATTAGAAGGAATGCAATCGGATTATCTAGAACTTATCTCTGAGTTGTGTGAAAACCGAGGACTAAAACTTTATTTAGTATCCAGTCCTTATCACAAGGATTATCTGACGAGAATTAGTCCTAAATATATTGACCATTTGTCAGCCGCTCTAGAAGGCATTAAGTATGCTAAGTATATTGATTTTATGACGGAGGATGTGGCCTCTGGCTTCATGTCTGATGCTAATCATTTAAATAGTTTAGGTTCCAGCTATTATACGAGGAAGTTACTAGAGGAGATTTCTGTGAAATGAAAAAGAGCGGTGAAAACCGCTCTTTTAATCTTTTAGTTACTTTCCTATTAATCTACATTGTCATGTAAGAAAGAGTTGTTGTCCTTTAAGAGAGCCTCTGAGTTCCCTTGTTCATCTGTTTCTTCTGAAAGTGTATAACGGCTTACTTGAGACTCTGAGCTATGAGCTATGTCATCTAGTTTTACGTTTCTTCTGACATAAGAAGGCTCATTTTCTAGTTGAGCCAAACCACCTGGAGTTCTAAGCTTGTGAGAAAATTCTTTGACTCTGTTTTCCCTCTGTTGATTCAACTGAGCCAAATCGGCTCTGCTTATTCTGTCTGTAGGTTCTTGGTGTGTGAATTTAATAGAACTGTCTTCTGAAGCGTTAGGCGCTTCTGAAGTTGTTCTTAAGTCATCCTTATTTAATTCGTAAACGATCTTGTTAACTTCATCTTTTGGTTCTTCGCTTGCAGGTTCAGAAAGGGACGGAGTAGAATCGTTTACGGCAGTATTCTTTATAAAAGGCTCTTCTGTTTCTAACTCTTCTGTGCCGCTAAATAGATTGGAGGAATCTGCCTCTACTGTTTCTTTTGACCAAGAAGGAACTTCATTTATCACCGGAGCATCAGGAATTGTCGCTTCTGGAGTTTGTTCTTCCGAACCCTTTAAGAAAGGTTCTTCTTCTGGTGCCGTGTCGTCAAAATTAACAGGCTCGTTAGTCGGAACGGTTGGCCTAGCTATCGGGGTAGTAATCTGTAGTGGTTCTTTAGCGTCTAAAGGGAATTTTATAATCTCTGGTTCCATTACTGGAATTCCGGAAATGATTTCCTGAGCACTAAATCCAGTGGCGATTACTGTCACACATAAATCATCTCCAAGAGTGCTGTCCTCTCCATAACCCCAAATCACTTCTGCGCTCATACCTGCTTTATCTTGAATGTAATCTGTAATTTCCATTACCTCATCCATAGTTACAGCATCAGCACCGTGAGTTACGTTTAGCAGAACGAACTCAGCACCAGTAATATCATTGTCATTCAGTAGAGGAGATTCTAATGCCTGTATAACAGCAGTCATGGCTCTGTCTTCCCCTTGTGCTTTTCCTGAGCCCATTATAGCTACCCCGCTATTTTTCATCACAGTGTTTACGTCATTCATATCTACATTTACCTCACCGGTAAGTGTAATTACTTCGGCTATACCTTTAGCCGCGGTGCAAAGAACTTCATCTGCATGAGAGAAGGCATCTTTCAATGTCAAGTTTCCGTAAAGCTCACGAAGCTTGTCATTCTTTATCACTAAAAGCGTATCTACAGAGTCTCTCATTTCTTGAAGACCTTGTTCTGCCTGACTTTTTCTTTTTCTCCCTTCGAAATTGAAAGGAATAGTTACAATTCCTACAGTTAGAATCCCTAAGTCCTTGGCGGCTTTGGCTATGATGGGTGCAGCGCCGGTTCCAGTTCCCCCACCCATTCCAGCTGTAACGAAAACCATAGTAGTGTTCTTTGTCAATATCTTCATGACATCATCGAGGTTTTCTACCGCAGCATTTCTTCCTACCTCAGGAATAGCTCCAGCTCCTCTGCCTTCAGTGAGTGTAGCTCCGAGTTGTATTTTAAGTGGAACTGGGCTATGGTCTAAAGATTGAGCATCGGTGTTACACACTACGAAGTCGACTCCATTAATTCCTTGTTCATACATGTAGTTGACAGCATTACTACCACCACCACCGACACCTATAACTTTTATGATTGAATTGTGCTCCGTAGGAAGCTCAAATCTCATTATGTCTGTTGTATTATCACTCATGACTTAGGGGTTAAATTGTATTAGTTAATCTATTTTCTTTTGGTTAGAAAAGAAGGATACGAATAAGCAAAAACTAGCTGAGTTATCATGGAAATAATTGTAGTAGTTTTCCATGATAACTCGGCTTATATTGTTAGCTTTTATTCTTCTTCATTTTCGAACCATGCTTTGATATTGTCTAAAAACTTGACAGCACCTTTTCTACTTTCTCCTTGTTGTTTCTTAATTAGTTCATCAGACGAGGGCTTAGTTCCATTGTCAAACCCTTTCATAACTAGTCCTACACCTGTGGAGTAGGTTGGCTTTACTACGTCTTCATTAGGGGCTTTGTATAAGTGTTCATTAGGATAGCCTATTCTGCAATCCATTCCTGTAATGAATTCGAATAACTGGGTAATGTGCCTCATTTGAGAACCACCACCCGTAACTACTATACCCCCTATTAGCTCTTTTTCGAAACCGCTGTTCTTGATTTCATAGTAAATATGCTCTATGATTTCAGACATTCTAGCTTCTATAATGTTGGCCAAGTTCTTTAGTGAAATTTCTTTAGGATCTCTCCCTCTTAGACCAGGAATACAAACAATTTCATTCTCGTTGTTTTCACTAGCTATAGCAGAACCGAATTTTTTCTTTAATGCCTCTGCTTGATTTTTCATGATCGTGCAGCCTTTCTTAATGTCTTCAGTAATGATATTGCCTCCAAAAGGAATTACTGCCGTATGACGAATAATCCCATCTTGGAAAATAGCTATATCGGTAGTTCCGCCTCCGATATCTACCAGTACTATTCCAGCTTCCTTTTCTTCATTACTTAAAACTGCAGCGCTAGATGCTAGCGGTTCCAGTATGAGTTGGTCTACCGTTAATCCCGCTTTTGCCACGCACTTATAAATATTCTGTGCAGCAGCTATATGGCCAGTGATAATGTGGAAATTAGCTTCCAATCGTACACCGCTCATACCTATAGGATCTTTAATCCCTTGTTCGTTATCTACTATAAACTCCTGCGGAAGAACATGAATGATTTCTTCACCAGGAAGCATCACTAGCTTGTGCATGTCATCTATGAGTTCATCCAAGTCATTTCTAGAAATCTCTGTTTCTAGATTGTTTCTCATTTTAATACCCCTATGCTGAAGACTGTTAATATGCTGCCCTGCAATACCTACATTCACCACATTGATTTCTACATTAGAGTTTTTCTCAGCATCTACTACTGCCGCTTTAATAGAGGCTACGGTTTTTTCGATGTTAGATACTACGCCTCTGGTCACGCCCACAGACTCAGATATTCCCATTCCTAGGATTTCTATTTTTCCGTGATCATTCTGTCTTCCAACGAGACAAGCTATTTTAGTGGTTCCTATGTCTAGTCCTACTACTATTTCTGACATGTTTAAAGTCTTTACAGGTTATTAGTTAATCTCTTTGCACACTACCTGATTCTTAAATCGCAAGTCCAGGGTGGTGTATTTATTCCAATTCTGTTTACCGATGGTTTCTTTATAGAAAACCTCTAGTCGGTTTAGTTTATTCTCTATGTTCTTAGATTCTCCTAAAAGAATTTTATGGCTTCCTACTCTTGGGACCAATTCGAACTCTTTTTCTTCATTTACATACACGTGCTCCACCTGATTCTTCCAAAAATCTGATGTTTCTATAAAAGCCGCTACCTGAAATATTTCGTCCAAAAGTGAACTTTCCCTTAATCCTTCATTCACTTTGAGTAAAGAAATGGTAGTCCCGTCTAGGAACTCGTTAATTCTTCCTGTAAACAGCATTAAACGCGGATTTCTAGAAGATAGAGTAGGCATTTTAACGCCATCTTTATCTACCAAAAAGCTTTCTCCTTCTATATTTATAATTCTAATAAAGGGGACGCGTTGTTCGGCATTAATTTTTAGCTTTCCATCAACAGTTTTATGAACAGTCGGATTTTTAATCAGCGGGTTGGCATTTAGGGCTGTTTGAATCTTATAAATATTGACTTCATTTATAGGCGCTCCTATGATGGGAGTACCTATTCCTATAATTTCTTTTTCTATCTGTTTCTCAGTGATTAAGGCCTCTTCTGCGCTAACGTCTAGCTTGATTTTCATATCCCAACAAGTTACATTAGACTGCTGCTCTATAGCGAATGCTGTCAGAAATACGACAGCTGAAATGGCAGCTACAATTCCTGATTTTTCCCAAATGTTATTCATGAAAGTGCTTTTTTTATAGGGTTCACTAATTGGTCTATATCTCCAGCTCCTAAGGTCATAAGAAGCTCAGGTTTTTCTGATTTCACCCAGTTGAGCGTTTCTTCTTTAGAGAGTAATTTTTTCTTCGTTGAAATTTTTTCTAGAAGCCAAGCACTAGTCACACCGTTGAGAGGAAGTTCTCTGGCCGGATAAATATCCAATAGAATTACTTGGTCTAGCTTAGATAGACTAGCGGCAAATTCATCTGCGAAATCTTTGGTTCTGCTAAAGAGGTGCGGCTGGAATATTCCTGTTATTTTTTTGTTTTGGTAGAGCTCTTTAGCGGCAGCAATAGCGGCGTTGAGTTCAGTAGGGTGATGAGCATAATCATCAATATAAATGTGGTCAGAAGTATTTACAAGTGTTTCGAAGCGTCTTTTTATTCCTTTGAAACTTGCTAATCCCTCTGCTAGTCTATTTATGTTTAAACCAGATTCAGCGGCTAGTGCTAAAGCGGCTAGTGCATTTTCAGTATTGTGTTTTCCGGCCATAGGAAATACGATGTTTAGGAGTTCTCCGTGTGGAGTTTTGAGGTCCATGACATAGCTTCCTTTTCTATGAACCCTAGAAGTGATTTGATAATCTGCTTCTTTGTTCCATCCATAAGTAAGGATTTTATCAGGTGAGCGTTGCAATGCCTTATTCTGTGTTAGTCCTTCAGCTATATTTTCATGCAAGAGAAGGACATTAGAAACTTGTTCAGCAAACATTCTGAATGATTTCAGAAGTTCTCCTTCTTCTCCATAAATGTCTAAGTGGTCAGCATCTGTAGAAGTAATTATAGCTCCAGTAGGATGAAGAGTCAGAAAACTTCTGTCGTACTCGTCTGCTTCTACTACGGTAATCTTAGCTCCTTCTTCGTGTACGAAGTTGGACTCAAAGTTAGATGCAACACCTCCTAGAAATGCACTTATTGGCTCTCCGTGGGCATGAATTAGATGAGCTAGAATACTGCTTGTAGTAGTTTTCCCATGGGTTCCTGCTACGGCTAAACTATGAGTATTCTCTGTAATGACTCCTAAGGCTTGTGCTCTTTTAAGAACCTTGTGCCCTGTAGATTTAAAGTAATTTAATTCCTTGTGAGTTAACGGAATCGCAGGGGTGTATACAACTAGAGCGTTTTCTTGGTAAATGTCAAGAAAATTTGAGGGGATAAGTTTTACCTGGTCTTCAAAGTGAATGTGAATACCTTCTGCTTCTAGTTTTTTGGTTAGCGGTGTAGCAGTGTTGTCATAACCAAAAACTTTTTTACCTATGCGATTAAAGTATCTGGCGAGCGCGCTCATACCTATCCCACCTATTCCTAGGAAGTAAACTGCCTCTATAGCGGCTAGCTCAATGTTTGATAATGATATGTTTTTTTCATTTGCACTCATTTATGAAGCTGCTCTATCTGATTAACGATGTCTTCTGTGGCATTGGGCTTAGCTAATTTTTTTATTTCTTGGCTCATGGACTCCATTTTGATGGGGTCGTTTATGAGCTCATTAATTATGTGGTATAGATTCTCTCCTGCGTCTATATCTTTTAAAAGTATAGCCGCTTTCACATCACTCAATGCACGGGCATTTTTGGTTTGATGGTCTTCACTCACGTTAGGAGAAGGGATGAGAATGGTAGGTTTTCCGACTAAGCATAATTCACTTATAGACATAGCTCCTGCTCTGCTTATAATTACATCGGCAGCGGCATAAGCCATATCCATTTCTTTGATGAAAGGAGTGACTACTAAACCCGAGGTATGATTTTGGGAAATGCGTTCAGATTCAGTTGAGAAGCTTTTTCCGCACTGCCATATAAGTTGGGTGTTGTCCCCTATTATTTTGTCTATGTGCTTTTTTAAAGCATGGTTGATAGTTCTCGCGCCCAAGCTGCCGCCTATAGCTAGTAAAGTTTTTTTAGAGTCGTTTAGTCCGAAGTGCTCTATGGCTTGCTCTTTGCTTACATTAGCATTGGCTATTAGAGTGCGCACAGGATTTCCAGTAAGGCTGATTTTTTCTTTAGGGAACCAGCGTTCCATATTTGAGTATGCCACACAGATTTTATCTGCACCTTTGGCAAGCCATTTATTGGTAATTCCAGGAAAGGAGTTTTGCTCTTGCAAAACGGTTTTAACGTTTCTGGCATTTGCTCTTTTGATTAACGGGCCTGAGGCGTAACCTCCTACACCTATAGCTATGTCTGGTTTGAATTCTTTTATGATTTTATTGGCATTCCATAAGCTAGACAGCAGTTTGAAAGGGAATGAGAGGTTATCTAGGGTGAGTTTTCTCTGAATTCCGCTAATCCATAATCCTTTAATGGGATATCCCGCTTCTGGAACTTTGGTCATTTCCATTCGTCCATCAGCGCCAACGAATAGAATGTCAGCATCTGGATTTCTTTTCTTGATTTCGTCTGCTATGGCTATGGCAGGAAATATATGTCCACCCGTTCCACCTCCTGATATTATTACTCTAAGCGTAGGCATGTCCTTCTTCTTCGTTAGTAGATGTTTTTTCTTTTTTCTTTTTAATGGGATTGGTTAATCTTTTTCTATCGGTAGGGTTTAGTTCATAATCCTCATCGTAGACACTTCTGCTCACACTAAGAATTACGCCTATGGCAAAACAGGTAAATAGAATACTAGTTCCCCCCATAGAAACTAGGGGAAGTGGTTGGCCTGTAACTGGAATGATATTCACAGAAACCGCCATGTTTATAAACGCCTGAAATACGAGCAGCATACTAAATCCTATAGCTAGTAATCCACCAAAATGGCGTGGACATTTTATACCTATTCTTATACTTCTATAAAAGAATATGAGGTAAAGCATTAGTATTCCTAAACCACCAAATATGCTTCCGTATTCTTCTATGATGAATGCGTAAATCATATCTGAATAGGCATGCGGCATGCTATTTCTGGCATGAGCAGTTCCTGGAGGAGAAGGGAATATTCCTCCTCGGTAGATAGCCGCCTTAGCCTCTTCTGTTTGGTAATCGGTAGCTGTGGCTGAGCTGGATTCTCCTGAAGAGAACATTTCTATTCTGCTCATCCATGTGCTGGCTCTTACTGGAACCAGTTCTGGGTTTATTTTATAGACAGTAAACATCAATACCAATCCTAGCGCTGCGGAACCTATTATGGCAGTGATATGTTTGATATGTACTCCCCCGATAAACATAAGAAGTAAACACACTCCACCGAGCAGCACTGCGGTAGAAAAGTTGGCCGGAAATATGAGTAGACAAATCCCTAACACTGGAATAAAAATGGGTAGAACACCTTCTTTAAAGCTATGCAGTTTGTCTCTCTTTATATTGAGCATTCGAGCTACATACATTATGAGAACGATTTTAGCAAAATCTGAAGTTTGGAAATTTTGATTTATAATCGGAATTTTAATCCATCTGCTGGCACCATTTATGTTCAATCCAAAGACCAGCGTGATTACCAGCAAAACTGCGGTTACCCATATCAGAACTTGACTCATCCGCGAGAAATACTTAAACTTAATTTGGTGCACCCAGAAGATAACTGCAATACCAGCACAGAGCATAAAACCATGTTTTATAAGGTATTTCATAGAACTGTCATGCCTGTAAGCAAGCGCACCTGTAGCGCTATACACTGCAAGTAGGGAGTATAGCGCTAGAAATATAGCTACCATCCAGATAACTTTATCTCCTTTTAATTTGCTTAATAGTTGCTGCATTACAAGATTTGTTAAGGTTACAGCCCTTTTACTGCTTTTTTAAATTGTCTTCCTCTGTCTTCGTAATTCTCGAATAAATCGAAACTTGAACAAGCTGGAGAAAGAAGTACCGTTTCACCATCAAATGCTACTTGATATGCGACATCCACAGCTTCTTTAGCACTAGAGGCTTCATGGATGAATTTCACTTTGTCACCGAAAGTTTTTATCAATTTTTTATTGTCTGTACCTAAGCAGATGATGGCTTTTACTTTAGATTCTACCAATGGAATGAGGTCTGTGTAGTCGTTTCCTTTATCTACACCACCTACGATCCATATCACAGTTTCTGTCTGGCTTTCTAGAGCGTACCATGCTGAGTTTACATTGGTAGCTTTAGAATCGTTAATGAATTTTACTCCATTTATTTTAGATACGAATTCTAGGCGGTGTTCTACCGTATCGAAATCTGTTAAACTGCTTCTGATGCTCTCGTTTCTGAGGTCTAGAAGTTTTCCTGTTACACTCGCTGCCATCGAGTTCATTATGTTATGACGGCCTTGCAACGCTAAATCCTGAATAGACATTTTTAGGGGGGATTTGAGATTAATAATTAATTGATTATGGTCCAGGTAAGCACCTTCTTCAGTGCTGTTCTTGGGTGCGCTTAGTGAAAAGGGATAAGCTCTTCCTGAATACCCTTTTTCGCGTAAATTCTTAGTTATACTTTCGTCTTCTGCCCAGTATATAAAGGCTTCTGCTGAAGTTTGATTTTGGATAATTCTTAGCTTAGAGTCTATGTAATTCTGTAGTTCATATCCATACCTGTCGAGATGGTCTGTGGTTATATTCAATACCACAGCTATATCCAGCTTGGTTTCGAACATTCCGTCTAATTGAAAACTGCTCAGTTCTAGTACCCAGAAATCTTTATCTCCAGAGGCCAATTGCAACGCTAAACTTTGTCCTACGTTTCCTGCTATTCCTACACTTATACCAGCATTTTTCAGGATGTGGTAAGTGAGAAGAGTAGTGGTGGTTTTACCATTTGTACCTGTTATTCCTATTAGTCTCCCTGTGGTGTAACGGGCTGCAAATTCGATTTCGGAAATCACAGGAATCCCTTGCTCCAGGAAATAGGTTACGATAGTTGAGCTTTCTGGTATGCCGGGACTTTTGACCACTTCTGTGGCCTTTTCCATTTCAGTCTGGGTGTGTTTACCTTCTTCCCAAGTTATCTGCTCTTCCAAAAGCATGTCTTTATATTTTTTCTTTATAGAACCATAGTCAGATAGGAATACAACATAGCCATGCTTCTTGGCTAAAATGGCTGCGCCAGTGCCGCTTTCGCCGCCACCTAAAATCACTATGTGTTTATTCTTATTCAAGATTCCTTGTTATCTAATTTTCAGTGTAACTATGGTGAGTACGGCGAGCATTATTCCTACGATCCAAAACCGCGAAACAATCTTGGATTCATGAAATCCTAGTTTTTGGTAATGGTGGTGAAGAGGTGCCATTTTAAATATTCTCTTTCCTTCTCCGGTTGTCTTTTTCGTGTATTTGAAATAGGAAACCTGGAGTACTACTGAGAGATTCTCTATTAGGAATATTCCGCACAATAGAGGGATCAATAATTCTTTTCTAATGGCTATAGCGAATACAGCGATTATTCCACCAAGAGCTAAGCTTCCTGTATCTCCCATGAATACTTGGGCAGGATAGGAGTTATACCATAAAAACCCGATGCACGCTCCTACGAAGGCAGACCCGAAGATTACAAGCTCTCCTGAATGCGGTATGTACATAATGTTTAAGTAATCTGCGAAGATGTAGTTCCCTGACACGTATGCAAAAATCACTAGAGTAAGTCCTATTATAGCTGAGGTTCCTGTGGCTAATCCATCAAGGCCATCGGTCATATTGGCACCATTAGAAACTGCTGTAACTATAACGATTACAACGGGAATGAAGACCAGCCAAAGCAAATCTTTGGCTGAGTCTCCGAACCAGCTTATTAACCAGATATAATCAAATTCGTTATCCTTTACGAAAGGAATCGTGGTCTTGAATGACTTGGATTCTTTCCATATATCAGTATTAGTAGTTCCTTCTGCTTTTGAGATTACCTGTTCTATGGTTGCCGTAGCAGTGTCTGTTATTTTCTCTTTGATAGTTACATCTGGGCTGAGATAAAACATAGAACCTATTATGACCCCGCCTAAAACCTGGCCAGCTATCTTAAACTTCCCTGCTAGTCCCTTCTTATTCTTTTTGAATACTTTGATGTAGTCATCTATAAAACCGATGCCGCCAAACCACACTGTGGCTACTAGCATTACTTGGATGTAAGTATTGGCTAAATTGGCAAACAGGATGGTAGGAACTAGAATTGCCAGAAGAATGATTATTCCGCCCATGGTAGGCGTGCCGGATTTTTCCATTTGACCATCTAGACCTAGGTCTCTTATGGTCTCTCCTACTTGCTTATCTCTAATCCAGTTAATTAAACTTTTACCAAAGAACATAGAAATAGTAAGCGATGTGATTATCACCAAAGCGGCTCTGAATGAGAGGAACTTAAAGAGTCCAGCTCCGGCTAGGTCGTGGGTTTCATTTAGGTAATCAAATAGGTGATATAGCATTACTTATTTAGTAGTTTAAATGTGGTTTCTACTGTTTCGAAATCATCAAATGGGTGCTTTACGCCTTTGATGTCTTGGTATTTTTCATGGCCTTTCCCAGCTATAAGAATGATATCGCCTGTTTGGGCTAGTGTGCACGCAAGTTTTATGGCTTCTTTTCTATTAGAAATTTGAAGTGTTTTGGCCAGCGCTGTAGGGTCTAATCCTGCCGCCATATCCTTTATAATTTCTTCTGGTTCCTCTGAGCGAGGGTTGTCCGAGGTTAGCACTACTTTGTCACTAAATTCCGCGGCTATTTTGGCCATCTCAGGGCGCTTAATTTTGTCTCTATTTCCTCCGCAGCCTACTATAGTAATTACTTGCTCATTACCTGTTCTTAAAGTTTTAATGGTTTTAAGTACATTCATTAAAGCGTCTGGCGTATGCGCATAATCCACAACAGCCATGATGTGTTTTTCGCTGGTCATTTGCTGAAACCTTCCTTCTACGGAGCTTAGCAAAGAGAGCTTAGTGAGCACATCAAATTTTTCTTGTTTTAACTCTTGTGATATGGCATAAACAGCTAGAAGGTTAGAGGCGTTAAACTGACCTATTAACTGAGAATACATTTCATTTCCGTCTATAGAAAGATGCAACCCAGTGATGAGGTTTTCTAAAATTCTGGCTTTATAGTCGGCCATTGTTTTAAGGGCGAAACTTTTTTTCCGAGCGTTGCAATTTTGTGCCATAATCTCTCCGTTTTGGTCATCTTCATTAAAGATGGCAAAAGCGTTCTTTCCTAAACCGTCAAACAATAATTTCTTAGCGTAGATGTATTCTTTGAATGTGGAGTGGTAATCTAAATGGTCATGAGAGATATTGGTAAACAATGCCCCTGTAAAGGCTATTCCTGCAGTTCTTTTCTGAACCAATGCATGAGAACTTACTTCCATAAAACAATACTCGCTTCCGGCAGCTACCATTTCAGCTAATAGCGCCTGAAGAGAAACTGGGTCAGGAGTGGTGTGTGTAGAAGGTATTTCTCTACCTCCTATTTTATTTACTACTGTAGAGATTAAGCCTACTGTGTAACCTAGAGAAGTAAACAGATTAAATAGGAGAGTGGTAACAGTGGTTTTTCCATTGGTTCCTGTGACACCTACTATTTTTATATTTTCAGAAGGATTGTCATAAAAATTGGCGGCACAGATTCCTACTGCACGAGAAGAATCTTCTACCTGAACGTAGGTAACTTTGGGAATTAATGTTAAGGGCATAGTCATACAAATGATAACAGATGCACCTAATTGGATGGCTTTGTCTATGTAAAGATGTCCATCTATTTGTGTTCCTTTTACGGCTATGAATATCCAGTTCTTCTGCACCGCACGAGAATCTGCTGTTAACCCTTGTACAGAAACAGCGGTATCTCCCTGTACCTTTATGGAACCAGCTTTGTATAATATGTCTTTAAGCTTATCCACGTTAGTTGTTATGACTCATTTCTAAGCTAACCAGGCTTGTGTTAGCAAGGCTAGTTCCTGATTTAATACTCTGTTTTTTTACCGTCCCATGCCCATAAATATTCACTTGAAGTCCCTGTGCTTCTATGATGTAAAGCGCATCTTTTAATCCCATACCAACTACGTAGGGCATTACGCCCTTTTTTATGGTCTTTGGTTTTACGTTTATTTTTGTAGCTTCTGTTTCTGTAAAAACCCAAGAGGCGTCCTGAGAGGAACTGTTGTAGTTCATTCCTAAGTCATCGTAGACTTGTGTAATTTCTGATTGGCATCCATCTTTAGAGGCTGGAAGCGAGGGGTCTACTATTTTGGCGCTTAGTAATTCTGACTTGAAGAATTCTTTAGCATACATCATGTCTGCGATGTCTTTAAAGACTGGAGCAGCTAGTGCGCTACCGTAGTAAATTCCATTCTGTGGATTAAAGACCACTACTATGCAGGAATACTTTGGCTTCTCAGCTGGGAAGTATCCGCAGAAAGAAGCTTGATATTTTTTGTTCTTATAGGAACCATCTACTGCTGCCCAAGCTGTTCCTGTTTTTCCTGCCATTGAATAAGATTCGTTTTTAAGAACTCTTTTAGCGGTTCCTCTTTCTACCACACCCTTCATCATGATTTGCGCGTCGCGGATAGTACTGTGGCTTATTATTTTTTCTTGAAGAACTTCGGGCTCTATAGTTTGAAAGACTTCACCTCTTCTAGAGAGAGCCTCAGCAAAGAGCGGCTTCATCATTCTTCCATTATTAGCTATAGTGTTATAGAATGAAAGCGTTTGAAGTGGTGAGTATTGGATCTCATAACCTATTGCCATTTGAGTCAAGCTTACCCCTGACCATCCTTTGTCTCCAGTAGAAGATTTAATGATAGGTGGTTGTTCTCCCTCTAAATTTAAATTGAGCGGGTTATAAAGTCCCATAGAAGAAAGTTTGTCTAGATATTTCTGCGGATTGTCCTTATAAGCGCTCTCCATTGCAAGCGCACATCCTACGTTTGAACTCTTTTCGAATGCTTCTTGAATGCTGATAGTTCCTAGTCCTCCCTCTTTCCAGTCGGAATCTCTCATGGTTTCTTCGTAGAACTGGTGTGTTCCATTTCCGGTATCTACAGAGTCAGTGATGTCTATAAGACCTTCATCTATAGCGGCAAGAAGAGAAGCGAGTTTGAAGGTGGAGCCAGGCTCAGTTCTAGTAAGAATGCTTTGGTTCATTCTTTCTTGGTAGTTGATGTTTCCCTCGGGGTCTTCAAATTTGGTAAGGTTAGCCATGGCTTTTATATAGCCTGTTTCTACTTCCATAACTATGGCTACACCCCACTCACAATTGTGTTTTTGGAGCATATTTTCTAATGATGTAGTAGCTACATCTTGCACCTCTGAATGTATAGAACTGATTACATCTGCTCCTTCTACGGGTCTCTGTATGTAGTCATCTGAAATAGGCTTCCATACGTTTCCAGCTAATTTCTCTTCAAGTCTGTATCCAGTTATACCAGAAAGCTCAAGATCATAGGCACGCTCTATTCCTACTTTTTGGTTTTCTCGATGAATTCCGATAGTTCTATTGGCAAGTTTGCCTAGTGGTTTTTCTCTTTTTCTTTTTTCTTCGAAGATGAAGCCGCTTTTGAACCGTCCCAAATTGAAAAATGGCATCTTTTCTATTTCCTTCTTTTGAAGAAAATCAATATCACGTTTTATGAGTTTGTAACAGTTCTTTTCTCGAATAGCTGTTTGGAAGTCAGTTTTCATTTCTTCCTGAGTCTTTTCAGGAAAGAGTTGAGCTAATGCATAACTAGCGGAGTCAATGTAGAGTCTGATATTTTCTTTATTCATAGAGCTTGCCTGACTATCCCATCTTACATCAAATTCTGAGATAGATGTAGCGAGAAGTAATTTGTCCGCTGAGAAAATTTGTCCTCTGGTGGGTTGAATTTCTCTTTTTTGCACCGCGGATTCTTTTGCTTGAACTTCCCAAGATTCCTCTGCGAAGAACTGAATAGCGAAAACCTTCAGGGCTATGCTCATTCCTAGGAGTGAGATGAGCATGTAAATGACCCAAACTTTAATCGCTATGTTTTTAACATTTTTCATGGATTAGTTACCAAAATATCGGGGCTGTGTGTAGGTTTTTTTAAATCAATAATTTCTGAGCTTTTAAGCATATTGGAAAGCTGTGTTTTGCTTTCTTCATTTGAAATGACTGTATTGTATTCTGATTTTACTTCGTGTAGCTCTTTTGTTTTATCGGAAATATTCCGAATAGTGTTTTCTGAATAATACACCCACCAGATATGGAACAAGAAAATCCCAGTAAGGAAAAGGATAAACGGCATTTGGTTAACACCACCTTTCACTAAAAACTCGCCGTTAAGCAGCCAGCTGACACCTTTGGCCATTTTTGACTTCTTTTTGGTTCGTTTAGGTTTCTCTTGTTTCTTAATCCTGTTCATTTATTTCTTTGCGCCACTCTTAATTTAGCGCTACGTGCTCTGCTGTTTGTTTCGATTTCACTTGAGTCTGGTACTATCGGTTTCCGATTAACGGGCTCTAGCGGTCTTATGAGATTTCCGAAGAAATCTTTTTCTTGTTGTCCTTTTAAGTTTCCGGAGCGCATGATATTTTTAACCACCCGGTCCTCTAAACTGTGGTAGGAAATAACTACCAGTCTACCATCTGGTGCTAACACTTCGATGGTTTGAATAAGAAGCTCCTCCAGTGCTTTAAGCTCTTCATTTACTTCTATTCTTAGTGCTTGAAAAACTTGTGCTAGAAACCGATAGTCATCATATCTGGGTGTAACTGGAAGAAGCACTTCCTTTAGCTTTTCAGTGGTGTTTATTTTGATTTCCTCTCTCTTGATGAGAAGCTGACGAGCTATTTTACCTGCGTTTTTTAATTCTCCGTAAAGCCAAAACATTTGTTTCAACCTGTCTTCAGTGTATGTCATGACTATTTTTTCGGCGGTCTTTTCGCCGTTTTGACTCATTCTCATGTCCAGTGGACCATCTGTCCGGGTAGAAAAACCTCTAGCATCTACATTGAATTGGTGAGAGCTCACGCCTAAATCCGCTAAGATTCCATCTACATGAGTAATTCCATTGAATTGAAGAAAGTTTCTCATAAACCTAAAATTTTGGTCTACGAAGAGGATTCTGTCATCTGCCGGGAGATTCTTTTTAGCATCGGGATCTTGGTCAAAAGCGATAAGCCTCCCTTTATCAAGTAATTTCAAAATTTCAATTGAATGCCCGCCTCCACCGAAGGTAACGTCCACATAAGTCCCGTTTGGACTTATGTTCAAACCATTTACGGAGGGCTGAAGCAATACCGGTACGTGATAGGCTTCGTTCTCCATGCTTTTTATTATTAGTTTAGTTTAGGCTGACCGTTGTTGTCTAAGTCTTTACGAACGTCTTCGGCTAAATCTCCAAAATCATCACCTTGATTCAGTATTTCTGTTTGGAAAGCGGATTTACTCCACATCTCTATCTTCTGCCCAATGCCATTTACTTTTACTTCTTTGGTATTCTTAGGGTCAATTCCGGCATACTCAAGTAAAGAGGCTGGGATTAACATTCTTCCCGCAGAATCGAGTTCGATAGCCGTGGCCCCATTCATGAATCTTCTCTGAAATTGTTGATGAGATCGGTTATATCTGCTTAATCTGTTCATCTCCTCATTCACTTTATCCCACTCTGGCTTTGGATAGAGGACTAAACATTTTGCGAAGATGTCTCTGTTGATTACTAATCCATGACTAAGCACAGGCTCCAGCTGCTTTCTTAGCTTAGCCGGAAACATAAGCCGACCTTTTGAGTCGACTTTGCAGTCATATTCACCTAGTAGATTCAACATATTTTAAACATTAGAGTGTAAAAATAGGATGAATTTACCACAATATGACACTTTCTACCACTTTTTCCCACTTTGTGGAAAAGTTGAAGGATGCTGTGTACAACCATTCGGCGTACAACGGAATTTCACGGTTGTCAACAAACCTTTTAGGATTCAGCTAACAACGGGGTGTTAAAGAGTGATAAATAGGTTTTTTAGGAGAATAATGGTCGCACAAATGAATTTGACTACATTTGAGATACTATGGATTACGAATTAAAAGAAGACGGAAAATTTAATTACCTAGAAGAGGGTTCAGGGCCATGTTTGGTATTGCTTCATGGCCTTTTTGGTGCTTTAAGTAATTACGAGCATGTTATCGAGCATTTCAAGGATAGATACACAGTAATCATCCCCATGCTGCCTTTGTACGAGCTTCCGATTATCAATACGAACGTTAAGAATTTGGCCAAGTTTCTGAAGGAGTTTTTGCTTTTCAAAGGAATAGACAAGGTCAATCTTTTAGGAAACTCTCTAGGAGGGCACATAGCACTTGTGTTTACTGAAGCTAATCCTGAGAAAGTGAGTTCTCTGATTCTTACAGCCAGTAGTGGTTTGTATGAAAATGCTTTTGGGAATTCATTTCCTAGAAGAGAAGATAAGGAGTTTATCCGAAAAAAAGTAGCGGTTACATTCTACGACCCTAAGCATGCTAATGATGAGCTGGTAGATGAATGTTTCGCTATGGTAAATGATAGAAACAAAGTCATTCGTGTACTGGCTATTGCTAAGTCTGCGATACGCCACAACATGGGAAATGACATCCAGCACATGAAGATGCCTGTATGTTTGATTTGGGGAAAGAACGATACCATTACTCCGCCTGCAGTGGCCGAAGAGTTTCATGAGAAAATGGAAAACAGTTCCTTGTACTGGATAGACAAATGCGGTCATGCACCTATGATGGAGCGTCCAAACGAATTCAATGAGCACTTGGACGGGTGGATGAAAGGAAATGATATTTAGTAGAAAGATTAGCATTTCGATAGGTTGCCATAGCGAATCGATCCGCGACCTTTAATTTTATCTCTGAATTTACATTTCAGAAAATCAATATACTTTGTCTAATAGTATTGTAAATGATCATTAAATCTGCCAGTTTCGTTATAAGTAATAAAGACCTTAATAAATGTCCAGTGCCAGATAAGCCGGAATATGCATTTATAGGGAGGAGTAACGTAGGTAAGAGTTCCTTGATAAATATGCTTTGCAATGAGAAAAATCTAGCCAAGACTTCTCAAAGACCGGGAAAGACTCAGCTGATTAATCACTTCGTTATAAATAGTAAGACTGAGGACCCATGGTATTTGGTGGATTTGCCGGGGTATGGGTTTGCTAAAGTTCCGGTCAAACTGAAAAATAAGTGGTTGGGATTTATTACTAGTTTTTTGAAGAGCAGACAGAATCTACTCTGCACTTTTGTACTTATAGATAGCAGGCTCGAGCCGCAAAAAATAGACCTTGAGTTTATGCAATGGTTAGGAGAGAATGAAATTCCTTTTGTCATCGTTTTCACCAAAACAGACAAATTGAAATCAGCCGAGAAGAAATCTTTCTTGGAAAATTATAAATCTGCCATGCTTAAAGTTTGGGAGGAAATGCCAACAGTATTTGTCTCTTCTGCAGAGAAGCACGAAGGAAAAGAAGAACTCCTGTCTTTTATAAGCAGTGTTAACGAAGGATGGTAGATTCCAAAGAGAAGCTTCAATTCTAAAATGAAATAAAATTTTAGAGTTGTTCTTTCCGCTTTTTCCATCAATTAAAAGAGCTTTAGAATAAAAGACTATCCAATCAGCTTTAACTCCTCAGCAAATTTTCTAGAAAAATCAGTAAGCATTTTTGCAGCTTCTTTTTCACCTGTGGCTCTCTCAAAAGTTTCTGCCATAGTGGCTAATGTCTGGTGTGCAAATTTTTTCATGTCGTCCACCTGCATTTCTTTGTTCCAAAGATCAATCCGCAGGGTGTTATTTTCTTTAGGATCCCAAACTGAGAGCATGAATGCATTACATGGCCCATCTATTCCTCCATCACTGGCAGTCCAATTTATTTTTTCAGGAACTTGATTTTCATCTAGTCCTACTGTTATTTTTATCTCACTGGTTTTAACGATTCCTTCAGCCATAATTTATCTTTTCGGATTATAATATTTTAAAAACTTTCTTGAATTCTGTTTGAGCATTTCGGAAATATTTATTTCCGGATTTCCCCGCATGAAGTCTCTTACCATCTGCAGTCCTATCCATTCTCCCATTCTGTCTGTAGCATCTTCAGAAAGAGCGGAAGTGAAAGGCCCTGGAGCTACCCATTTGCTTATTTCGCTTTTCTTTTTCTCGTAGATGATCGCTTGATTTTTTTCATTCACCTTGGTGAGTTCTCTCCAAACGGCTAGTTGTTTTTTGTAACACCAAGCCAGTTCTTCTTCTGAGTAATTCATGATGGTGGATTCTTTTTCCTCAGGAAACATAGCTTCCAATAGGTAGCGCACTTTTCCTTTGTATAACATATGGTCTAATAAGGTGCTTTCGTCCCCAGTTATCTTATATACCGTATTGTGCAACCAACCGTACATGGCATTTACTGCTATGTAATCTGGCTGCATGTCTTTTTTCATATATGAGTAGAATTGGGGAGGGTAGATTTCTTGGATAATAGTGTCACCAATAAAAAAATCTAGACCTACGGCAAGCACAGAGTCGGTAGTGAAAATTCCATATTGAAACCATGAATTCATGAGTACTATATCTGGAGTAGTTGTCTTTGGAAAGTAATAGTTAAGGTGTTTAAATCCATCTTCGAGTAATTCCATTTGGTAAACAATCTCATCCTCCATGCCTAGAATTCCTTCTTGAACAGTCATAACTAACGGGTAAACTTGTTCGTTAGCTAAGGAAGGAAGAGTATTAAGGTCTTTTAGGCCGTTAGTTTGCAGCATGTATCCTAAGAAAACATCTGCAAAGTCACCAAAACCTTCTTTTAACTGGATGTGCTGAGCTACTATGTCGCCAGTATCTAATGGAAATAGTGCCTTATCTAATCTTTTTATGTCTAATTTTATAGCTGAATCAGGTAAATTTATAGCTAGCCTATCAGTTTCACATGAATTCAACAAACAAAGTGGAATTAAAATAAATACGAATAAATATTTCCTCATGATAAATACTAGATTTGGCTTCGTTTTTGAAGAGTAACTATTTTTTTTTGAACGAAATGTTTTGGCGAAGATATAGATTCGCTCAATTAGAAAATAAAATTCAATCGTAGATGTGAACTAAAGTTTTATCTATTATTAAAATTAAAATAAATGAAGATGAAAGGAATTTCAATTTTATTGTTAGCAGTGCTGATAGCAGCACAGGGTTTTTCTCAGGATTTTAAAAAATTCAAATTTGGGTTCAAGGTGGATCCTAATGTTAGTTGGATGTCTTCTGAGACTAATGATGCGGTTAGCGAAGGTGTTTTGTTAAGGGGGAGTTTCGGTGTGAATGCGGATATAATGTTTTCTGAGAGATACGCTTTAGGGACAGGGTTTTCTATTATGGGAGGTGGAGGTCAGTTGTCTTTTTTCGATTATGAAGATAGAATTGGTGACGCTGGGGAGTCTAATTTTATAGTAAAGCGAAACAGAAAGTATAAGCTAAAGTATTTAGAGATTCCTCTAACACTAAAGCTACGCACAGACGAAATCGGATATATTACGTATTGGGGACAGTTTGGATTAGGGTTAGGTTTCGCTAATAAAGCGACCGCAGATGATAATATAAAGTTCTTTAGTGAGTTGGTCGAGGATGCTGACGAGATGGGAAGCTCATGGATAGATTCGGGATCTGCTATTAGCTCTTTAGCTAAAGAGGATGAAGAAGAAATAGGGGTAGATATCAGTGGTGAGATGTTGCCTATTCGAGCTTCATTAATCATAGGGGCAGGCATAGATTACTCACTTAGTGGAAACACTTCATTAATGTTTGGGATAGCCTACAATAATGGATTAACCAATGTTTTTAAGTCTAAAATGAAAGGAATAGAGATCAATGATGATGGAAACCCATCTTATTTAACAGGTTCGGGTGAAGGAGGAGGAAGATCTTATAATGAGTTTAAAATGAAGTCTATCACGAATAGCTTCGTGGTAACAGCTGGAATTCTTTTTTAAATGAATGCGAAGAAAGTATCAAAGCACATTACAGATTGGTTGAGGAGTTCTGCTTCTAAGGCTGGTTTAGATGGTTTTGTCATAGGTGTTAGTGGAGGGATTGATTCTGCTGTCACCTCTGCGCTCTGTGCGATGACAGGTAAGAAAGTCATGGTGTTTAATATGCCTATCTATCAGAATGCTTCTCAGTTCGATTTGAGCACTAGACATATCGCTTGGTTAGAAGAAACATTTCCTAATGTAACAGGTTCTTTGATTGATCTTACAGAGGCATTTAAGGCGATGGAAGACACTTTACCGAGTGAAACTCAAGACCATTTAACAATGGCTAATGCTAGGGCTAGATTAAGAATGACTACTCTTTATGCTATGGCGGGTCATTATAAACTTTTAGTAGCTGGAACAGGCAATAAAGTAGAAGATTTTGGAGTAGGATTTTATACTAAATATGGAGATGGTGGAGTAGATTTAAGTCCAATAGCTGACTTGTATAAAACAGAGGTTTGGACATTGGGAAAAGAAATAGGAGTAATAGAAGATATTGTAAAAGCTTCACCAACAGATGGATTGTGGGATGATGGAAGAACAGATGAGGATCAGATAGGTGCTAGTTATAAAGAATTAGAGTGGTCAATGGAGCATCTCAGAATGAAGAAAGATACAAGTGTTTTGAACGGACGACAAAAAGAGGTGATGGACTTATATCAAAAACTAAATAGAGCTAATCAGCATAAAATGCAGCCGATTCCGGTTTGTAAAATACCAGAGGAATTTATGAACTAACGTTTATTTTAGAGTGGCGTTATTTATGTGCCTCTCAGAATCTCGAGCGGTTTTTTTATCAAAATTTTTCTCCAAAGCTTCAGTTAGGTCTATTCCTGTTTGGTTGGCTAAACACATAAGAACCCATAGTACGTCTGCCATCTCATCTCCTAGATCTTTATTCTTATCTGATTCTTTTTCAGATTGTTCTCCATATCTCCGGGATATAATTCTGGCTAATTCGCCTACTTCTTCGGTTAGGATAGCCATGTTGGTTAATTCATTAAAATACCTTACTCCGTATGTTTTTATCCAGTCGTCAGTTTTCTCTTGCGCTTCCTTTATGTTCATTTGTTATGTGGTGTTTGATTGCCTAAAAGTAGATTAAAGGAATGAGTTTGTAATTCGTTTCTGCAGAGCTATTAGGAAGTGGTCTGCAGATTAATAATTTATCATTCACATTTATAATTATACTATTCTTTATTCTTGGAATCTAGCCAAATTGTAACTGGACCCTCATTGGTTAGAGAGACTTTCATGTCGGCTCCGAATTCGCCAGATTGAATTTCTTTTCCTAAGGTATGTGACAGCTGTTTTTTGAAGTCTTCGTAAAGAGGGATGGCTACTTTTGGTCTAGCAGCTTTGATGTATGACGGTCTGTTTCCTTTTTTGGTTTTAGCGTGTAATGTAAACTGGCTTACGACTATAATTTCTCCCTTAACATCTTTAATGTCATGGTTCATTTTGTCTTCATTGTCGGAGAAAATCCTTAGTTGAGTAATTTTTTTAGCTAGCCATTCTAGGTCATCTTTTCCGTCTTTGGCATCTATTCCTATAAGGATTAAAAACCCGTGGGCTATAGCTGCCACTTGCTGGTTAGAAATGACTACACTAGCCTCAGAAACGCGTTGCAATAATGCTCTCATAGAACAAATCTAATGTTAACTATGGATAAACCATCTGGCAA